>JAJDBG010000029.1 GCA_029261475.1 Nitrospinaceae bacterium | reverse complement strand
ATTCTCCCTCAAGTGCTCTTGCTTACAAGACGCTCATTTGGTTCAATATTGCCGAGCAGATCAATCCTGAAAATGCCGATCTGGAGCCAGGCGATCCCTTGTCTCCCTCGAGCCGTAGAACGAGGGCGGTAGAATTGCTTGCGCAATTCAAGGCACGGTATTTTTCCGATTCGTCGCGTCAAAATTTTATAGGAAATAAAGAATTTTATATGATGAGTGCTTTGCAGGCGACTCTGGATGGGCGATATGAAGAAGGCAAAAAAGGCTTTGAGAAAGTTTTAGAAATTTGCGAATTTCTGAAAAATGAAAAAGAAATGGCCATCAATCCGCAGTTGATGCATTCCGTTGAGGCGGGAATAAAATTTTGCGACCTGATGTTATTGAATCCGTTAGAAAATGATAAAAAAGGTATTCGTTCTTCCTGTCTAAAAATAGAAGAACAGCTGGATTTTCTTGAAAGTGGTGGAGCCATGCTGGAATACGATTCAAGAAAAATTCGCCATGAATTGCAGGATGTTTTTCTTAAAGCTTTAAAAGAAACTTTTGAAAAATTTCACTGCTGATTTTTATCTCCGTAGTTTTGATTCCTGCCATTTAAAAACTGTAAGTTTCTTCCTCTAGCTACGACTTTTCCTTGAAGCTATTTTAATAGGTCTTAAAAGCTTATCGTATAAAAGTTGTTGGAGATATTTATGTTAATGCCTCGATTCCTAAAATTTTTATTAATTCTATTTGTTATTTTTTCTATTCCCTTTTTTTACGGATTTGATTATAGCCGACACAGTATTTCCCTTGAAGATATCAACGAGGGTGGACCAGGTAAAGACGGTATTCCCGCACTATTCAAACCTAAGTTCGTTGATGCCAAATTTGCAGGTTCATTGAAATCTGATGATCGAGTGATCGGCTTGGTAGTGGATGGTGTGGCGAAAGCCTACCCAATCAAAATTTTGAACTGGCATGAAATCGTTAATGATAAAATCAAAGGACGTTCTTTCTCTGTCACATTCTGTCCCTTGTGTGGAACCGGGATGGTTTTCGATGCTCGTGCCAATGGAAGAGAATTGACTTTTGGCGTTTCGGGTCTTTTGTATCAGAGCGATATGTTGATGTACGATCGTCAAACCGAGAGCTTGTGGTCGCAGATAAAAATGGAAGCGGTTACAGGTCCCTTGTTGGGGGCAAAACTTAAGCTGATTCCATCTTTACAAACCACATGGAAACATTGGCAACAACAACACCCTGATACAGTCGTATTGTCTGATGAGACAGGGTTTCGCAGGAACTATCAGATAGATCCTTATGGTAGTTATTACACAAGCCCTGATTTGATGTTTGATGTTGCAAAACAAAGCCGGGCATTTCACCCCAAAGAAAAAGTCATCGGCGTTGAGTACGGCAAGGTCAAGAAGGCTTACCCTTTTAAAGAGTTGGCACGAGAAAAAAATCCAGTGAAGGACTTGGTGAATGGTAAAAAGATCATCATTCACTTTGACAAGCAGTCGCAAACGGCAGTGGTCTTAAACGATAAAGGTAAGGAAGAGGCATCGGTTGTTGGTTTTTGGTTTGCCTGGTATGCATTTCATCCCGATACTGAAATTTACTCCTCAGGAGGAAGTAGTGAATAAAAAGATTATTTTATTGTCGATCATTGCTGTAGCAGTTGGAGCGTTTTTTTATTTCGATCTGAATCAATACTTGTCGCTGGAGGGCTTGAAAAATAATCGAGACCGATTGCACGACTTTTATGCTGAGAATGCCTGGGGCATGATTTTGGGGTTCATTTGTGTCTACATAGTTGTCGTTGCTTTATCACTTCCTGGCGCGACGATCATGACTTTGACGGGTGGTGCTATTTTCGGAGCCGTTGCCGGGACCGCAGTCGTCAATGTAGGTGCTACGATTGGAGCGACCCTGGCATTCCTTGCCGCGCGTTTTGTTCTGCGTGATTGGGTAGAGAAAAAATTTGGAGAACGTTTGGCTCCCTTCAATGCAGGGTTCTCAAAGAATGCGATCAACTATATTTTATTTTTGCGGCTGGTGCCTCTGTTCCCATTTTTCCTTGTCAACCTGCTTTCAGGTGTTACGCAGGTGCCCTTGCGAGTGTATTTTTTTGGAACAATGTTTGGTACTTTGCCGGGTACTTTTGTTTATGCCAATGCAGGCAGTCGCCTTGCTTCGATAGATTCCCTATCGGACATCGCCAGTCCCGGTGTGCTGGGAGCCTTTGTCCTGCTAGGACTATTCTCAGTGATCCCCACCCTCTACCAACGTTTTAAAAATAAACAAGGTAGCTCATCTACTTCTGCAAGCGATAAAAAGCTTCCATGATTTGAGGTAAACTTATTTAAGCACCCAAAAAATGCTAACAATCCTGTAAGATAGCAAGGACAGTTTTGTTTTAATACCTTGCTAGGGAGTGTTACAAATGGTGGATGAGTTGGCCGCTGAAAAGCGTAGGACTGAAGCGAACAAAAAATATCTTGGAAAAGCAAATCTTCGCGAAGCGGGTTTGGCGGAGGCCCGATTGAATGGTGCTCTCATGAAGGGTGCCGATTTAGTGCGTGCTGATTTAGTCGGTGCCAACCTTCAGGAGGCCGATCTTTCCTACGCAGATTTGTTTCAGGCTGATCTGCGGGACGCTAATTTGCGAGGTGCTATTCTGAGCAAGGCTAATTTGAGCGAGGCCAAGCTCGGTGGAGCCAATTTGACGGGGGCGATTCTGGGCAAAACGGATTTGACCGCCGCTAATTTGGAAAATGCTATTTGCGATATTGCCGATTTCAGGCAAGCGATTTTGTATGAGGCTGAATTTATTTCGGCAAGTTTACGCGATGCTAATTTGCGAAAGGTTGATTTTTCTAAATCAAATTTGCAGGACTCGCATATGGAAGGTGCCGATTTAAGGCGTGCAAACTTTGAAGGTGCTGAACTGTGTGGAATCAATCTGAGCAAGGCCGATCTCAGCGGTGCTACGTTCAACGGTGCCAATTTGTCGGGTGCGTATTTGAGCGGTGCTAATTTGAATAAAACCGATTTTACAGAAGCAAATCTAGCGGGTG
This sequence comes from Nitrospinaceae bacterium, assembly GCA_029261475.1. Taxonomy (GTDB): domain Bacteria; phylum Nitrospinota; class Nitrospinia; order Nitrospinales; family VA-1; genus Nitrohelix. The sequence goes on along the minus strand of JAJDBG010000029.1, from coordinate 10,186 downwards.
CCGTATTTCGTTACGCTCTAAATATGACTTTGGAACAAATGCAATCAGCATTTTTGGATGAGAATACAAAAATCCCTCAACATATTAAAGAGGGACTTAAAACTTAAGAGCAATGCCGCTCGCTGTTCCGTTTTTTGCGGAACGGATGAATACATGAACTCGCTCTTGCGAAGCCATGTAAACATTATGCAATATATACTTGGATTCGATGTATTCCTGCTACGCCAGATGGAAAGGCATCACGCAGGCCATCTTCCTGCCTTCCGCTGTATAAGTCTGTAGCCTTCACCGCAATGTTGAAAGGCCCCCTTCGATAGGGCTTCCATTTAAAACTCCAAAATACCCAACTGTAAGGCGAGAGAGGTTTTTCCAATTGAGCGAGAGCCCAGGATTTCTCTCCGTCTGTTGAGACTTGCACATACTGAATTCCTCGGTCTCCAGAAAATGCGATTCCTTTGATCTGCTGAGTTCTAAAAGGCAGGGTTTCTGAGTTTTGAGGTGTGTCGATTCGCGAGTAAATTTTTACCTTCGCTTTTTGGGTCCAGCCACGCTCTTGCCAATATCCTTTGAAATTTCCGCGTGAGACTTCAATTTCATTCAGCCATTTGACTTGTTTGATCCCGTACAAACCAGGAAGGATGAGTCGCAATGGATAGCCGTGATTGCGTGTCAGGGGGCTGTCGTTCATTTTGTATGCTAACAGTGCTCCGGGATGGTAGCCTTTTTTAAGGGGGATGCTTTCGTAATAGCCGTCCCCTGCGCGCAGGATCAAGCGATTGGAGAGGAATTGTGGATCGGCTTTTTTGAGTAAATTCCTCAGTGGAATCCCAGTCCAACGTGCGTTCCCCATAGCACGGCCGCCTACAGGGTTGCCGATGCAGGAAAGGGTCGCTATCTGCTGAATGGATGGCAGGCTTTTGATTTCCTCGAGATTCAATTCGAGAGGATTGCTCACTTGACCTGATATTTTAAAACTCCAGGCGGTGGCGGGTGTGCTAGGGGGGCCTGAAATGTCTTCAATATAGAATTCTGAAACGGGAGTGATGGCTAAGGTTTCTCGTCGTTTGCTTAAAATTTTTGGAGCCATATCGCCCAGGACTTTTAGCGGAAAAAGGGCGAGCAGAAAAAGGCTTTGCAGTAGCAGGCCTATAAAGCGCAGGCGAGTCATATCAGCGGCAGTTCCGTATTATTAAAACCGCCGCTGATATCCATTGTTTATGCGCAACAGGAATCGTCGCTACCTGAGGGTTTTTCTTCTTCCGGATCGTAGATAGTGAAGTGACCGGCGTAGGGTGGTGCACTCAAAACTTCGGCGGCATGTGAGTCTATTTCGATAGCGGTTCCTACGTGAAATTCGACTCCACCGAAGCTGATTTTCTCAAATGGACCGTTGTAGATGGCAATCAGGGAATCACCGCAACAACTGTTTTGAGGTTCTCTCGGCTTGTGAGCGGTTAGAGTGTATGAATAAAATTTAATGCCTTCAATTTCTTTCCACAGGTAATCTTTCTGAATAGACACTCCGTGGAAACCTATTCCTCTAGCTGTTGTTATGAAGGCTTCGAGTGTCATAGCCCCAGAAGCACATTCGCCCCAAAGTTCCCGGTTATTCTGCATTTCCTCTGGTGCTTCGCGGTCGGCGATGATATCGGAGATGACGAAGCGTCCTTCGTGTTTCAAAATTCGGAAGATTTCTTTAAATACGTCTCCCTTGCTGACGGAAAGATTTAATACGCAATTGGAGGTGACAAGATGAACAGCTCCATCGTCGAGTGGAATCTTTTCCAGGAAGCCGTGTTTGAATTCTACGTTTGAGTAGCCAAGATTATCGGCGACAAGTCCCGCATTTTGTCTCGCTTTTTTCAACATTTCCTCGGTCATATCGATGCCGAAAACTTTTCCTTCTGACCCGACTATTTTAGAGGCAATGAAGCAGTCGATGCCGCCTCCGGAACCCAGATCGGCCATAGACTCACCCAACTTTAAATTGGCGCGGTCTACGGGACTGCCACAACCGTAAGAGATTTCTCGGACTTCTGCGGGGATGTGTTCCAATGCACTCGGATCGTAATCTGCGGGACAGCATAGGCTTTCCTGGGCAACTTCTGCCGCTTTGCCATAGAAGTCACGCACATCTTCGCGGGTAACGGCTGTATCCTCATCGCTTGATCCGCAACATGAGTCATCGTTCATGAATGTTTCCTTTATGAATTCAAATATTGTTAAGGGATTGTTTTATTTTTTCTTTTACTTCAGGGCGTAATGTTTGATTCTTCTTTGAACTGAAATCTTCTGATCCTATTTTTTTAGCCAGATTTTTTATGATTTCAAGCTGATTTTTATAACATTGGCATGCCTTGCAAATGGTCAAGTGGATTTTGAGACGCAGTCGCTTTCCAAATGAAATGTGGCCATCCATGCTTTCAGAAATGAGAGGCGAAGTATCCTTGCATGTCATTTTTAATTGTTTCAGGATTTTCATACCCTCTGATCACTCTGAAGTTTTGTTCTGGAACCAATGGGCTTCCAGGCAAAGTTTTAATTGGTTTCTGGCTCGATGCAGTATGACCCAAAGGTTTGTCGGTTTGATGTCAAATTCATTACAAATCTGAGTCGAGTCGATGCCATCCATTTCTTTCATAATGAAAATTTGTCGAAATTTTTCTGAAAGTCCGCTCATGCACTCTTCAAGACGATGCGCCAATTCGGTATTCTCAGCGGCTTTTTCAGGATCGAGTCCCCAGTCTTTAGGGAAAATTTTCCAATGTCCAGAGTCGTCGTAATCATCAACGCTTGAGTCGTCACTGTCGGATTGATTGAAGCTTTGAAATCGTTTCTGACTGCGGAAATGATCCATGATTTTGTGTTTCAGGATTCCAAACAGCCAGCTTTTTTCAGCAGATCGCCCCGCATAATTGGCTTGAGCCTGAATAGCTGCGAGGAAGGTGTTCTGCACAATTTCCTCGGCAAAATCCACATTTTTGACTCGTAATAGAGTGTAGCGGTACATGATGTCGCCGTAGCGATCGACCCACATACTACTGTCGAGTTGGCGGTCATTCATACTTGGCGACAGTCAACGGACTCCTCCTGCAAATTTTTCCTTGAATACAATTTCGATGAACTGTTTCAGAAACGACTTGGCAATTCGTGCTGGATTGAATGAAATATCCATTTTCTTTGAAGCCAGTTCAAAGTCTGTAACGCGTAAGGATTGAAGGTCGGTTTCACCAATCAATTCGATTTGTTCCATAGCGTTTGCTCCAAAGTTCAATTGACTGGCGGCGGTCAGGGCATAGACTTGATCTACAGGGATTTGTAAAATCTCTACGATCACACGGTCTACGGCAGTCAGGTCAGTCCCTCCAATCAAAATACCCAGTGGATAAGGGGTTCCGTTGATAGGCCCGTTGCCCTGCATTGCAGTGATGCCGTCGACGATGGTCAAGCAAGGCGCGACTCGTTGAGCGATCTCGACAATCAAACGGCCGAATTTTACTTTATCGTTTTGGACCAGGCAATGCAGTATGGGTTTGCGTTTGCCTATCACAACGCCAAATAGATTTTTTATCGCCAGAGTCGTGGTCATCTGGCAATGTGCTTTGACTTTGGGCAAATTGATAATCTGGTCGTAGTCGTTGAGAGAACCCGCGATTTTAAGATGAGGAATTTGATCCAAAGTCTCCATCGCCGTGGGACGTGTCAGCGATGTCAAGCGAACGCCGTATCGTTTTTCAAGAGGGCCGTAACCGGCACTTCGCGCGACTTGTTGCGAACTGCCCATAGCAGGGCTGTCTGCGATATCTATTTTGCCAACCCCCATGTCTTTGAGAACAAGGCAAACAGCTTCGACAACTTTGGGATGGGTGACGACACATTTTTCGGGTTTGCTGGCGCGCAGGAGATTGGGCTTGAGTAAAACCCGGTCACCTGATCGGAAGAGGGGAGTGCCCCCTGAATGCAGGGCGATATTTTCGCGTACGAATGCGGCGATTTCCTCAAGACAATAATCTGTCTGTTTTTTTAGAATGACTTTTGATTTCACTTTTAGACCCTAAAAGTTTAATTATACGTTTTTAGATGGAAAAAACAATGTCGTCTGATTTTTTATGGTTGCTCGTACAGCCTTTTATAAAGCCAGTAATTACGAAGGACTTTTTTGACATAGTTCCGAGTCTCGGGGTAAGGAATGGACTCCGTAAATTCATCGCTGTCCTTAATGGCTTTGAAGCGTTTCTTCCATTTTTTCAAAACTCGTGGTCCTGCATTGTAGGCGATTAATTTGTAGGCTTTATTTTTACCGGTGGATGCCTCAAGCTGTTTCAAATAGGCCGCACCGAGTTGAATATTCACTTCCGGATCGAAGAGATCGTCATCCTCCACTAAAGATACCTTTGTTTTTTGCTTTGAGTTAATGCGGCGCCCTGTCGCAGGCATGATCTGCATTAGCCCACGCGCCCCGGCAACGGACAGCGCTTCTTCTTCGTAGAGACTTTCCTGTTTGATCAATCCTTTTATGAAATTTGGATCGACCTTATTTTTTTCAGCATGAATGTGGATTATTTCACTATACACTGAGGGGTAAAAGGCTTTCCAGTATTCAATGGGTAAAGTTTTCTCTTTGATCTTACCAACATGATTTCGGTAAAGTTGTAGGAGTCGAACAGAGTCAGAATAAGCCCCTGCTTCATTATATAGTTTTGCAAGCCAAACAACGTTTGTTAAATTTTTCTTGATATCTTTTTCAAGCAGTTTCAGTTCTTCCCTTGCGTAGAGGAAGAATCCCAATGCGGTCAATTCCTTTGCACGCAACACCCTTTGCTTTTCATCATCGGTTGCCACCTTCTTGGAAAGTGTAATAGTTTTTATGGGTGTGGAGGCTTTTTTAACTTTTGATTCTTGCAAACCTCGCAGACCGTAATAGGAATAGGGGAAACGTTCGTACACGCTTTGAAATAAGGCTCCGGCTTTCTTATCCTTTAGCTTTAATGCGGATTTGGCTTGCCAATACAAATTGTTGACGATGTAGAAACCAGAGGGTGTGCTTTTGGAATTTTCTTCAAAACGGAGAAATGCTTGATTGTATTCTTTATTTAGATAGTGCATCCATCCGATTCGCCAGGCCGCCCATTGACCATCTTCAGTATCGAGATGATGCTTTGCGAGGTGAAGGTATTGCTCACTGGCTTGCTTGAAGTTTTTTTTGTCCTCATCCATTCGGCCGAGGATGTAATGGGATTTAGCCGCCCATTTGCTTGTTGCGTATTTCGTGGTTATTTCAGCGAATATAGCATTGCTTGCTTTATTTTCACCGAGGTTCCATTGATGTCGAGCAATTTTATACATTGCTTCGGGAACGCGTTTGTGGTCGGGATAAAGTTTTATGTAAAGTTGGAGTGCTTCAACAGCCTTTGCTCTTCTACCCAATCTGGCTTGTGCGCGAGCTTGAAAAAAGTAAAACTTTGCAGGAAGCACTGAGGTTTTTGAAGAAATTGCATTGATTTCAGCAAGCACTTTTTTATATTCAGTTTTTTTGAGCAAGGCTTTCAGTCGATCTTCCTTTTCCTGAAGGGTCAAGGGGATCGCCTTGAAATTTTTATTTAGAAGTTTTTTCCGTTCCGTTTCAGCGATCTCGGCATTGGCGTGGTCCGGATGGCTTATTAAAATTTGTTTGAATACCTTGTCGGCCTCTTCAAACTTCCCAAGTTTTACAAGAAGTTGAGCTAGATGGAGTTTTAATTCGGGGAAAATTATCCGGCCTTTTCGTCTCGTTATTTTGGAAGGAAGGGATTGCAGAGAATCTCTTAAGACTTGAACTGCCTCACTATTTTTATTGAGAGCTTCCAATGTTTTTGCCCGTAGTTGCTGGGCTTCTGGATAGAGAGCCGTTTGTGGAAAACGTTTCAACAAGGTTTCAATTTGATTGAGTGCTAATGGAAATTCTTTTTGAGTTTCGTGCCAACGAGCGAGTTCGTAGCGGATGTAATCTTCTATCTCTGGATAAGTTTTGAGTGAAGCTTGCAATTTTTCAAGAGCAGATTTTTTATTATCTCTAGCGTCCAGAACTGCTAATAGGTAGCTGAGACGTTTCCCTTGCGGAATTTCCTTTCCTATTGTTGAGCGCGCTCGTTCGGAGCGGTCACTCATTATTTCTTGACCGGCCTTTTGTAATTGTGTTTTTTGTGCAACGGCTCCTTTTGGAAATACGAGCAAGGCGATCATTAAAAATATCGCAAGAACCTGAGAGTATTTTGGGATGATTTTATCACGCAAAGTTTCTGGCGTGTCTTTGGGGGTGACAGGGATAGAAATTGTATTTGGCACTTTTTTGAACCATGTGATTTGGCGCTTGGCATAGCGCCGGGTTTCTTGTTTTATTTTTTCAATTGCGTTTTCAAGGCTCGACTGCCCATTGATGAAATCAAGAATCTGAGAATAGCCGATGCTTTGGAAGGGCTTTAAGTCAGGATCCCAGCCTTTATCTAAAAGAGAGCGGACTTCTTGAACAAGACCTCGTTCGATCATTATATCTACACGTTGATTTATATTTTTATAAAGAATTTCTCTTTCCCATTCCAAAATGAAAATTTGATATGTGTAGTCCGAGTCATTTGACTTATCCTTTTGATGCAAGTCAGAAAGTTTTTGATTCGTTTGGTAAAAAACTGAAAGCGCGCGTTCGATCCGTTGGGGATCGGTTGATGGTATTTTCTCAGCAGAAACGGGATCAATTTCTTTTAGTTCAAGGTGAAGGGCGGGAGCACCGCGTGTTTTTATTTCTTCCTGAATGCGGGTTTTTATGACTGGATCGATTTGTACACCGCAGTCGTAATCTTCGGTCAAAACTTTTAGGTAGAGTCCGGTTCCCCCAACAAGCAGAGGTGTTTTGCCTCGGCTTATGATGTCTTCTATGCTTTCCAAAGCCTTTGTTTTAAAGTCAAATGCACTGAACTCCTTATCGGGTTCCAAAATGTCGATGAGGTGATGAGGAATGCGTTTCATGTATTCCTGTGAAGGTTTGGCCGTTCCGATATCAAAGTATCTATAGATTTGCAGAGAATCGGCACTGATGATTTCCGATTCCAGCACCTCGGCCAGTGCCATGGCGGTTTCTGTTTTTTTAGAACCGGTTGGCCCGGCTAATATCGGAATAGGTTGCATAAATGCTTTCCATGAGGGAGGTGTATTGACCGTCTGTTTTGTAAACATAGAGCGGCGGTTCAATACTACAATCGGATTGTTTGCTTTTCAAACATTCGAGTAAAAAAATTTTTGCTGGTGCCTGGTCCGTTCCATGAATGAAACGAAGTCGAAAAGGGTACAAATTGTCTTCTGGAAATTGAGCCAATGCTTCAGCCAACCGGTTGGGAGGATACGCAACGATGAAGCGTCCTCCCTTTTTTAAAACGGATGAAGCTACACGAGACAATTTTTTCAAGTCGAGTTTTAGCTCATGGCGGGCAATGGCTTTCTCGGCGTTGGGATTCATCCTGCCGGTATTTATTTTTCGATAGGGCGGGTTGGATACGACGATATCGAAGGGTGCTTTCCTCAAATATCGGGCAGTTTCAAGAATATCTCCTTCCAGCATTTCTATAGCGTTTGAGAAACCCTTCTCTTCTATATTTTCTCTGGCGAGTTGCGCCAGAGCGGGTTGAATTTCTGCCGCAGTGAACTGGCTGTCTGGAGATTTGCTGGCAAGCAGAAGCGGGATGATTCCGCAACCTGTCCCTATATCGAGAATGCGCGAGCCGGATGCAATGGATATAAAATCTGCAATGAGGAAAGGCTCGATTGAATAACGATAACCTTCTGAATTTTGGCGTAACGGTGTTTGCACGGCGATGGTTTGAGAAGATACGTTGATTTTTAAGGGCGTGTTGAATAAAGCCTCGAACGGAGAAATTCCAAAAAAATTACCTATAAAAATCAATGGTATTTATTTTTTTGAATTTAAAAAAACTCGCATTTTTCAACAGTCCCTTTAAATGACTTGATCTAAGCAGAGTCTGCCTAAACAGGTGAATACCAGTATAGATGATTGTTCGTTTTGAAAGAACCGAAATCACTCCCAGTTTCGGTATCCTCTCGGAGTGATTTTTAAAAGGGCCAGAGGCTCTTTTTTTTCTCTGTCAATAAGATGGCAACAGGCTCGGATTGGTAAACGATGGGCAGATGTCGAACGACAACGAGAGTTCCGTTTTCTGGCGTGACGACTTCTTCTAAAGTTTTTCCGGAAAGGGGATCGGTGATGATTCCAATCACATTTCCTTGTGTGAGAAATTTACCTGCGGCTGATTTTGCCTGGAACAGTCCGGAATTATTACTGCGAATGATTCGTTCCCGGTTGGCGGCAAAAAAAGGTATTTCCTTACGAGCCTCAAATCTTTGATCTTGTTTTATAATTTTTAATGAAAGCAGGATATCTACAATCCCCTGGAAAGCCAATTCGCAGTATTCTTGAGATAAAAACCCCAGACTTCCGCCACTGAAGATCAAAGAAGGCGTTTGCCGTTCAGACCATTGAGAGAAAAACTGTGCCTTGTAAGTTGGAGCTTTGGTTATTTCTCTTAGGAGTGGGAAGCCGGAAGCAAGTGCCATCTTCTTTTCTTCGCTACGCACTTTGTAGCATTTTAAATGCGGTGCGTCTTCATAGTGTCGTGATCCCGAATCGATCAAAATCCCCGCATTAACATCGAAGATTTCCTCATAGACAGCGCGCGCCATTTGCTCTTCGGATTCGCCTTGACAGGTACCGGGGAACGACAGGTTAGAGTCGAGCCCATCCGCAGGGTACACATGCTGAGCCGTTTGAGATGCGGGGCTATTGAGCGTGGGGAAAAGTAATATTTTTCCATAAATTTTATAGGGTGAGGTGTTGTCTTTTTCAATGGTGTCGAAAAAATCAATGAGCCGAGAGCAGACATGAAGGGCATTGTAGTTGTCGCCATGAAGAGCTCCTACAATCGCGAAGGTCGCTTGCGGGTCGGGACCTTGCCATTGGAACTTGTGCAAGTCGATGGGTGCTCCTGCAGGGGAGCCTAGAGTGATGAGTTTCGTCTTCATGGGGCAAGTGCGATGCGTGCCAGCGTTGCTCCCTGGCGGGTCAGTGGGTGTTGGCGCAGAGTGAATAAAAGTCCATCCGCAGGGGAGAAAACAGGTTCGGGATCTTGTTCGCTCAAGGGATCTATCAATTCTCCAATCCAGTCGCCGCTTTGTACTTTCTTCCCCAGTGCTATACGGGGAACAAAAAGTCCCGCTTTAGAAGCCTGGATGATGACTACCTGATTGGGGTTCAGTGTTTGCGGTATTTTCATCACGCTTGTATTTTCCTGTTGTCTCAGGCAACCGATTTCACGCAAAAAATTTAACAGGCCTTGTAGGATCTGAAAACAATATTCTTGATTAATTCTAAGGCAAATGCCAGTTTCGATGACCAGTGTGGGTATTCCCTTGCCGTTAAGATTGTATGCGAGTGTGGACTCGTAAACGGGGCCGAGAGGGTGAACCCACAGAATATCGGTGTTGCACATTTGCCCGAGTGGAACCAATCTTTTTTGATGCTTTTCTAATATCCTGATTTGCGGTAGCTCGGCGAGATGAAGGTTGCTGGCATGAATGTCAAATGCGAAGTCGGATCGTTTTTGTATGTCTTCAAATAAGGCTTGCGCCAATTGACCGTTCAAGGTCTGGCTCGCGTTCGGCCCGAACTGGCGGTTGAAATCTTCTGCAAAGTAAGGGGCAGATCGTTCTCCTGCCATGACGGCTTCGGGATTGGCCACCGGGTAGATATTGATCTCACCAATAATAGAACCTTGTTCTTTGTGTCGAAGCAAACGCTGTGTCAGTAAATTACAGATGTATATGCCATCATATTCGTTGCCGTGCAAACCCGCGACGATGGACACACGGAGGCCATCTTTTTTTTGTGATCCTGAAAAAGTCCTGCGTTTGATTTCAGAGCTGTTCCCGAAAGGGCCTTGAAATTTGGCGATGGTTTGATTCGAATCTGTCATGGGTCCAAGCGGGCCTTGTGGGAGTTGGATGATGATTTACAGCCCTTCGGATCAATTTTCATAGCGTCGATTTTTCTTTTCAAAGTATTTCGATTGATTCCTATAACCTGCGCCGTCAGGGTTTTCTTGCCCGAGTTTTTCGCGAGCATTTTCTCAAATAAAATTTTCTA
>JAJDBG010000028.1 GCA_029261475.1 Nitrospinaceae bacterium | reverse complement strand
GCGAGCTACAAGGAAAGCGAAGCTCCCACATTGAATCTTCTTCTAACTGCCGGTACGTTAAAAATTGGAGATAAAAAATCAGAACCAGAACAAGAAGATAATGAGGACAATGGACTAAAAAAATTAATGCGGGCAGACATTCCATTGCTGAACAAAGGTTCTATCTTAGTAGACTTGAATCTCGATTCTTTGATTTACAAAAAACTGGAAATGAAAAATATCAACGGGCATGTCAACATAAAAGACCGTAAATTAACTCTCTCAAAATTAGACTTTGGTGAAAAGAATTCTATCCACAGCGAAGGAGCACTTTCTTTTTTAGAGGGCAAGCCGATGAAATTTAACAATCGTCTCACTGTAAAAAATATGAGTGCTAAAAGTTTGCTAGCCTCACTGGGACCAGACTTTAAGGATGGCTTGACAGGTGATGTTAAAAATATATCCGCCAGTATTTCGGGGCAGGGAGACACATGGGACGAAATCTCGGCGTCTCTAACGGGGAGTGTCGAATTGAATCTGGAAGCTGGCAATATTCATAAACCACAATTCAAGCAGGGCGTACAATCTCTATCAGACAACCCCACAGAATCGGATCAAACGGTAGTTACAAAAGAACCTGAAGCTAAGGAAAAAAAAGAAACCTCCAAGGAAGATGAGAACATCCCCTTTGATAAAATCATTGGCAAATTCATGCTCATCGGCGGAATCGCTAAAACAGACGATTTGATTTTTGAGTCTCCAGGGCGGAGAACCTCACTCGTCGGGAAATTTGACCTATCCAAAAAACAAATGGATTTAGTAGTCGGCGTCGCTCCCCTGGCTAATCTGGATAAATTTTTGACACAAATCCCTCTGGTTGGAAAAATCCTGACCGCTGGAGACGAGGAAAGCTTACTCAAAGCCTATTACACAGCGAAGGGACCCTTTACCGATCCCGAGGTAACAGCAATCCCCTTTGTTTCACTTGGCAAAAAGGTGATGGGAATTTTTCAGGGTATCCTGCAAACGCCGCAAGACATACTGTCTCTCCCCGCTTCAGACAACCCAACGAATTGAAAACAATCCATGCGAATGGAAATTTTCTAAAAACAGTTTGAAACGATTAAGGAAGGAAAGGGGGGGAGGGAAGGATGGCAGGGAATCGAGTCTTCTCAAGTTACACGGGGTAAAGTGACCCTCACTTGAGTTCCTTTGCCAAGTTCACTTTCAACCTCGATGGTTCCACCATGTTTTTCCACCAGAGTTTTTACGATCGACATCCCCAATCCTGTCCCCTTTTCACCACTCGTTCCCGATCGAGATAAGCGGGTAAACTTTTTAAACAGTTCTGGAAGTTTGTCCTTGGGGATACCGACCCCCGTGTCGGCAACTGTTAGGAGCAACTCATTTTTCCCCTTTAAATCTAAGGAAACGCAGACATCATTTCCCTGATCGGAGAACTTGATAGCATTGGTCAGCAAGTTGTTGAGCAACCGGGTCATCGCAACAACATTTCCATCTATTTTCATCTCGGGTCCTTCGGCGATATCGACCCGAAGCTTCACATTTTTTTCTTTCGCAATTTCATTCAGAGACTCAACACTGTTGCGTACTATTTTATTCAGGCTTTGAATTGATTTTTCAAGTTCCTTCTCACCTTCCATTTTCCCTAAATCCAGCAAATCGTTGATGAGTGCCAATAGGAAATCGGTACTGCTCTTGATTGTAGAAGCGTAGCGAATGACTTCCTCTCCCACTATAATTCCAGCACCAATCATATCCGCAACATTGCGGATATTGCCCATCGGCCCGCGTAAATCATGGGAGCAAATGGCAAGAATTTCATCTTTGACTTTTCCAAGTTTTTTCAGCTCATCCACCTTACGATGCAACTCCCGATTCAGCAGAAGAGAATTCAGGTGGATATTCAAGCGCGCCATGAGCTCTTCTTTTGGGAAAGGCTTGCTCAGGTAATCGGTTCCACCTGCACGGAACAGATCAAGGATGTCACTTCTCTCCGCTGAAGCACTGAGCAGAAAAATGGGCACACCTTTGTGGTTCAGTTCGCCTCGAATTTTTTGGCAAAGTTCCAGACCGTTCATTTCGGGCATTTCCAGATCAGAGAGAACAACGTCTATTTCTCTTATTCTTTCCTGGAATACCTCAAAACCTTCTCGCCCGTTATTTGCTGTGATAACGTTCAAACCTTCAGAAACCAAAATGCCCGTGAGAAACATTCGCACTGCAGAGCTATCTTCAACGACCAAAGCGGTGAGCCCGTCAAATCTATTGAGAGGATAAAGGAACCTCTTGACCGATGTTAAAAGTTCGCCTTTAACAAATGGTTTAGTAATGAAATCAGCGGCACCCACATCAAAACCTTTGCGCCTCTCAGCCATTGAATCATTTCCGGTAACAAAAATCACCGGTGGAGGAGCGTCCTCTAAATACAAGTCCTCCATAAATTTTTCAGAACGCATTTTTTGGAACGTTTCATACCCGCTCAATCCTGGCATTTCGACATCCAAAGTCACTAGATCGATTTTATGCTCGACCAATAGTGCTAAAGCGTGCCGTCCATCCACCGCTTCGATAACTTCAATATCTTCATCCTTCAGCTCATTGCGTGCGATTGACCGAAAGGTCGAGCTGTCGTCTACGACTAAAACTTTTTTCATAACAACCAAAAAGCTTTCTGAAAAAGATAGGGGATATTCACAGCCATAGGAAAATCAATGAACAGAATATAAAAGAAATAAGAAAAGTAGGAAAGGGGTGAAAAAACAAAACACCAAGTAAGCAATTCAATGATGGGAAATGGAATCTTTCAGAACACAACAAACGACTAGAAATTTGTCCTTGTAATGATTTTCAAACGAACATATTCACGCTATTTGCCAAGCCAAACATTCACAGATCGCCACGGTGACGAATGATCTCTCCCTCGGTGAAATAGATAACGTCCTCGGCGATATTGGTAGCATGATCGGCGATGCGTTCCAAATAACGCGATGCAGAAAGGATATGTATAAAAACAGAGATGCGGTCGGGATTATCACGCATCGCCATTTCCATTTGCCGATACATTTCTCGATTAAAATCATCTACCGCATCGTCACTCGCACAAACCTTACGAGCTAAATTCGCATCGGCATTCACAAACGCGTCCAAACTTTCTCGCAGCATCTCTTTAACAAGATCTGCCATTGAGTTGATCTCCAACGGAAGCGGTATTTTTTCCTTGGAAGCCAGGTACACGGCTCGTTCGGAAACATTGCCAGCAAGATCACCAACTCGCTCCAGATCTTGATTCATTTTTAAAATGGATACGATCAACCTCAAGTCATTTGCAACGGGCTGGTAAAGAGCGAGAATTTTCAGACACTCTTCTTCTACCTCTACTTCCATGAGGTCTATTTCCCTATCCGACTCGACCACTTTTTTCGCGAGCTCGGTGTTCCTTTCGACCAAAGATTTAACGGCGTCTTGAACACTTTCTTCTACTCGTGTTCCCAGTGAAAGCACCAGATCCCGCAAACGCGCAATCTCTCTTTCTAAATGTAGAGCATGTCTAGCCATAATACGTTTATCCTTACCCGAACCTGCCGGTGATATAATCTTCTGTTTTTTGTTCTTTGGGCTTTCTAAAAATAAGCTCCGTATCGTCAAACTCCACCAACTCTCCCATGAACAAAAAGCCTGTAAAATCGGCGATACGCGCCGCCTGTTGCATGTTGTGTGTGACGATTATAATAGTATACCGTTCCTTCAATTCAACAATCAACTCTTCGATACGTGCTGTGGCGATGGGGTCGAGCGCGGAGCAAGGCTCGTCCATGAGCAAAATATCGGGTTCCACAGCGATTGCGCGACCAATGCAGAGACGCTGTTGCTGTCCTCCGGAAAGCTGAAGTGCGCTTTCATGAACACGGTCTTTCACTTCTTCCCAAAGTGCCACGCGCTTGAGGCTCAGTTCTACTATCTCGTCCAATTTACGTTTATCCTTCAAACCATGGATGCGCGGCCCATAGGCAACGTTCTCGTAAATGCTTTTGGGAAAAGGATTGAATTTCTGAAACACCATCCCAACTCTTTTACGCAAATCACTTATGTCCTTGGACGGCTCGTAAATATCTTGATCGCCGATGCTGATCCGACCTTCCAGGCGAGCATCTTCCACAAGATCATTCATCCGATTCAGGCAACGCAATAAAGTTGACTTGCCACAACCCGACGGACCGATGAAGGCGGTCACTTTATTTTTGGGAAGCTCCATGCAGATATCGGACAGAGCCTTCTTCTTCCCGTAATAAAATGAAACTTTATCGATGAGGACCGCTGTTTCATTTGCCGAAAGTTTTTTGCCTTTAGCAGTTCCCTGCGTCATATCTCAAAAGTCTCCGTGACGGGTTCAATAAAACCTGATTCTAATGTTGTTTTTGATCTGGAGCGGTGCTTACAAAATAAGAATTCTTGTTTCAGTATGAGCTTATCAATCAATTGCTGTCGCCTAAAAAATATCATACCGGGTTTGCCGCCAATTTTTTCCTCAGACGTTTTCTCAGTTTGATGGCGAACAAATTCAAAAATAAAATAATCAAAATCAATAACAAGGTCGTGGCAAAAACCATCGGTCGAGCCGCATCAACATTTGGCGATTGAAATCCTACATCATAGATATGAAATCCCAAGTGCATGAATTTTTGATCCAAATGCAAAAACGGCCAGACCCCGTCTACAGGCAACGAGGGGGCCATTTTAACAACGCCGGTGATCATCAAGGGTGCCACTTCTCCTGCCGCACGCGCCATCGCCAGAATCAAACCTGTCAGTATAGAGGGCATGACTGCGGGGAAAACAACACGCCAGGAGGTCTCCCACTTGGTCGCGCCCAAGGCTAGAGAAGCTTCGCGTATGCCACGGGGAACGGCGGCCAGGCCTTCTTCGGTAGAAACAATCACGATGGGAACTGTCAACAACGCCATAGTGAGAGATGCCCAAAGAATGCCACCCGTTCCAAATGTGGGCGTGGGGAGAGTCTCTGCAAAGAAAAAACGATCAATGCCTCCACCAACAAAATAGATAAAAAATCCGACTCCAAAAACACCAAAGACAATGGAGGGCACACCCGCCAGATTATTCACAGCAATGCGTGTTGCGCTTACAAAAAACCCCGGCTTGGCATATTCTCGCAAATAGAAGCCAGCCAACACACCAAGAGGGGCGGCAAAAAGGCTCATCAACAAGACCATCATCACAGTGCCAAAT
>JAJDBG010000027.1 GCA_029261475.1 Nitrospinaceae bacterium | reverse complement strand
TAAAAAACAATTCGCGGGGACAGGCACTCGTTTTTTAAATGACGAGGGGAAAAAGGCCATTGCTGAATTATTTAAAAATTCATTCAAATAATTCCTGATTCAATATGACAGGGTCCATTTCACGCATTCTATATTTTGACTGTTTCTCCGGTATCAGCGGCGACATGGTTTTAGGTGCCTTGGTAGATTTGGGCATCGACATCAATGACATCCAAGCTGGTTTAAAGTCACTCAATTTGAAAGGATTTCGAATCGAATCCTCCACTGTCAAGCGTGGCGGTATCTCTGGAACCAAGCTAGACGTTGTCGTTTCCAAATCCAAAGCATTCAAACAACCCTCCCGGCATTATTCTGATATAAAAAATATTTTGGAGAATTCCAGCCTGCCTGACTCCGTAAAAATAAATTCTTTGCAAATTTTTGACAGAATTGCGGTAGCGGAGGCAGAAGTACACGGCATTTCAAAAGAAAAGGTTCATTTTCACGAAGTGGGAGCCATCGACTCCATCATCGATGTGGTTGGCAGTTCTTTGGCTATAAACTTATGGGCACCGGATAACATCTTTGCTTCCCCTCTAAATGTAGGTGAAGGTTTTGTAGAATGCGAGCATGGCACCCTGCCCGTCCCCGCTCCAGCAACCTTAAAGTTACTAAAAGGCATTCCTTGCTTTTCATCAGGTGTCCAAAAAGAAATGACAACACCTACAGGGGCCGCATTGATCGGGCATTTTGCAGAACGGTTTGGCTCCATGCCCACAATGAAAATCACCCAGGCTGGTTATGGCGCAGGCGATCACATCATCGAAAAAACACCAAACTTATTACGCGTCGTGAGTGGCGAGACCACATCCCTGTCATCCAATGCAACCGTACAAATGATCGAAGCCAACATCGATGACATGAATCCAGAATTTTATGACTGTGTTATAGAAAACTTGTTCAAGGCTGGCGCACTCGATGTCTTTCTCACACCAATCCTCATGAAGAAGAACCGCCCTGCCAATAAGATTTCCGTTCTGATTGATGAGGAAAATCGAGAACAAGCCGCTCACATTCTATTAACTGAAACCTCCACCTTGGGGGTCCGCCATTATGCTGTGGACCGAACCCTTCTCGACCGTCAAATTCGGGAATTGATAACACCAATAGGTAAGGTTCGTGTCAAAATTGGACGGCTTGGAAACGAAGTGTTGCGAGTAACCCCTGAATATGAAGATTGCAAAAAAATTGCAATCAGTGAAAAACGCCCTCTACAATCCGTGTATGAAGAAATTTCTCGCATGGCCAACAGTTTGAATTGGGATTAACCCTTTTAAGGAGTCGGAAAATGGTCGAACAATTGAAAGTTACCTCCCCTTTTGACGGACATCTGATCAAAGAATTACCGTTGAGCTCGGAAGAAGATATTGAAAATGCACTGCAAGTCGCCTCCGACCTGGCCCATGACTATGACAAACGACTCCCCATGTATGAACGAATGGCGATACTGGAAAGAACCGCCAATCTGGTCGAGGAGCGTCAGGAGGATTACGCCCGCCAATCTGCAGAAGAAGGTGGCAAACCCTTAATGGATTCGAAAGTCGAGCTGGCCCGCGCTGTTCAAGGTATACGCGAAGCCGCACGCGCTATGGGCGGTCTCGCCGGGCACGAAATCCCGATGAATCTCAACCCTGCATCGTCTCAAAGAATGGCCATCACAATGCGCGAGCCTATCGGAGTCGTCGTCGCCGTCAGTGCCTTCAACCACCCTTTCAATTTAATCGTCCACCAAATCATTCCTGCAATAGCTGTCGGTTGCCCTGTCATTGTCAAACCAGCAAGGTCCACGCCTCTCTCGTGCTTCAATCTGCTCGATTGTCTTTATGAAGCGGGTCTACCTAAAGAATGGTGCAAAGCTGTGGTTTGCCCTGGAAAACTTGGTGAAAAATTAGCCACCGATCCGCGTGTTGCTTTTCTGACCTTCATTGGCTCGGGAAAAGTGGGATGGAACCTGCGCTCTAAATTAGCACCCGGAACGCGTTGCGCCTTGGAGCATGGTGGTGCCGCACCCGTGATCGTAGATGCCGATGCGGATATCGAATCAGCCTTACCGAGCTTACTCAAAGGCGGGTTCTATCACGCAGGACAAGTATGCGTTTCTGTCCAGAAAATTTTTGTACACGAAAGCAAAGTATCTGAATTATCTGAAGGCCTTGCAAGAATGGCCAAAGAATTAAAGGTAGGTGATCCCCTCGATCCCACAACCGAAGTCGGTCCTCTAATCACCAAAGGGGATGTCGATCGTGTGCACGAATGGGTGAGTGAAGCTAAGTCCGCAGGGGCGCAAGTCCTTTCGGGTGGCAACAAAATAGGTGAAACCTGCTACGAACCGACCGTACTCTTGAATCCACCTGCTGACGTGCAAGTGTCTTGTAAGGAAATATTCGGGCCTGTCGTGGTCATTTATTCATTCAAAGACCGACGCGAGGCAATCGATCGAGCCAACGACAGTCCTTTTGCATTTCAGGCTGCCGTATTCACCCAAAATCTGGACGTTGCTCTAGATACGGTGAAACGCCTGCACGCCAAAGCAGTTATGGTCAATGATCACACCGCTTTCCGTGTGGATTGGATGCCATTTGGCGGTGCCAAAGAATCTGGCTTGGGAGTGGGTGGCATTTTGCCAGCGATGGAAGAAATGACTGAGGAAAAATTGATGGTCATAAAATCCAAAGCACTGTGATCCCGCCAACCTCAAGCGAAATGTAACAGAAAATTTATCGAACCCTTTATTTGCAGGGCTTCTTACTTCATGAGAAGTCCTGCAAATAAAAGCCTAATACTCATCCACAGGTCCGGTCTTCACAGGCTTGAGCTTGTGAATCTTTAGATAACTCGTCCAGTTCGTTGAGTTCCTTGCCGCTGATTCCCAGAAAATATAGGATCAACTCCAGATTGGTAACGTTGATACTGGCTTGCGCCGCTTTTTGGACAATGGGCTTAGCGTTGAATGCGATTCCCAACCCAGCTTTTGCCAACATGAGGATGTCGTTAGCACCGTCGCCAACAGCAACCACTTGTTTCAGTGAGAAATTATCTCGTTCTGCCAGTGAGACCAATATTTTCTCCTTGGCCGCCGCATCGATGATCTCGCCCTCAAGTTCCCCCGTAAGCACTCCATTTTCCATTTTCAAACAGTTAGCAAAGCCATAATCCAAACCGTATTTGTATTGCAGACGATCAATGAAAAATTGAAATCCACCGCTGACGATAGCAACTTTGTAGCCAAGATGTTTCAAGATACGCACCAGTTTTTCCGCGCCCGGAGTCAGGGGAATTCTTTCCGCCAATGCAGAGAGCTGTTCTTTTGTTACCCCTTTTAACAAAGCAACACGTTCTCTCAAGGCTTGAGAAAAATCCATCTCTCCATTCATTGCCTTCTTCGTGATTTCGGACATACGCTCCCCTTGTCCGACAAGTTTGCCCAATTCGTCAATCACTTCACATTGCAAAAAGGTCATATCCGCATCGAATACAATGAGGCGTTTGTTGCGCCGGAACAGAGTGTCCTCTTGCACAGCAATATCAACATGAAAATTTTCCTTGAATTTCACAAGAGGATTCAACACATCCACAGTAGAATGGGTCTCTCTCGTACCAATAACAAACTCCATGACATGCTGATCGCCGTAATCCAACTGCTCAATACGCAAGACATTGATGTCCTTCGAGGCGAAGGTGTTTAGCAATTCTTGCAAAGCAAGGAAGGTAATAGAAGCACCGAGCAGAGTGACTACAGACCGGAATTTATAGGATTCGTCCGGGCGCAAATCGTCGTCCCAGGAATAAACGTTGACCTTGACTCCCGTTTGCTCGGAAAAGTTCTCCAATTCTTCTTTGAATTTGATGATCGAAATTTCTCCGCGCCTCTCCAATAACAGAGACAGGTTGAGCAAACCGTTGAAGACGAATTGCTTTATATCCAAAATCTCTATGTCAAAACTGCGAATAGCACCCATTGCTTCAGCAAGTATGCCCGGCCGATCGCGTCCTGCAATGTGAACGTACAATTGCCCATCTATTTCTTTTCCAAGTAAAGTCATGAGTTCGAGTTGTAGCGCCAACCTTCTTTTTTCTTGCAGGTCCAGCCATCGTGAATTTGAAAGATTGACAGACTTTCAAGCGTTTGCGAGTTGAATAGAAAAATCACGCCTGCCCCTTCAATAGGATTGTTCCTCAAGTGCAGACGTTTTAGCTTGGGAAGCTTGGTTGAATTGGCTAGAACGCGAACCCCTTCATCAGTCACCCCATTTTTATTGAGGTTCAAATACTGGATATTCTCCAGGTAATCGCATTCAGACAATTCGATGATCCCTTCATCCCCTAAAACATTATCGTCCAGATCGAGCCAGGTGATCTCTTGCATTCGTGGGCTGGCCCAAAGCAAACGAAGATCTTCTGCTGTCAGTTTCTGTCCACTAGCCATAAATTGGTTGCCACGCTGTCTCCCTTCAAAAAGGGCCTCAGCGTCTTTAAAACGAGGCATCGTATTTAATTTTCCTCTCTTGTATTTTTTGATGGCAGGTACTTCCTGCCCACCAGTTCTTCCGGTAGATAATCCTGTTCAACATAATTACCAGGATAATCGTGCGGGTATTTATAATCTTTTCCATAACCATAACGCGCTTTCGCGTCGGCATAATGAGTGTCTCTAAGATGGGGCGGAACCGGAAAAGACAAACCCTTATCTCGAATATCACTCAATGCCTCATCTATCGCACAAATAGCCAAATTTTCCTTAGGAGCCTGGGCCACATAGATTGTCGCCTGAGCCAAAGGTATCCGTGCTTCCGGAAACCCCAAACGCTCCACCGCATCGGCTGTTGCATTTGCAATGAGCAAAGCCTGCGGGTCAGCATTGCCTACATCTTCAGTCGCCGTAACCAGCAAGCGCCTGACAATAAAACGAGGATCCTCCCCACCGGCTATCATTTTCGCAAGCCAATAGATTGCCGCATCGGGATCAGAACCGCGCAAACTCTTCTGATATGCCGAGGCATGATCGTAATGTTCGGTCCCACCTTTATCATACAAAACTGCAGACTGTTGCAATATACCTTGCATGACAGATAAATCAACCGTTTCGCCTTCTCCCTCGCCTGCTCTAGCCTGACTCCAGTCACCAGCCGCTTCCAAAGCATTCAAGGCTCGCCTTGCATCGCCATTGGCATATTCGGTGATCAGGTTCATGGCTTCTTCATCGACACAAAGTTTTATCTTCCCCAGTCCCTGATCCTGATTCTGCAAAGCCTTCTCCAATAGCTCACGCATAGCATCTCTTGACAGGTAATTGAGTCGAAATATCTGACATCGGGAGCGTAAAGCGGGTATGACTTCAAACGATGGATTTTCCGTGGTCGATCCAACAAGCCTTATGGTTCCATTTTCAATGTAAGGCAACACCGCATCCTGCTGGGCTTTGTTGAATCGATGTATCTCGTCAATGAAGAGAATCGTTTTGCGCCGGGACGATGTCCATAATTTCTGCGCCAATGTGATGATTTTTCGGATGTCTGCAACCCCCGCGCTAACGGCACTGATTTCGCAAAATTCACATTCGGTGGTCTTGGCAGTCAGTCTGGCAATCGTTGTTTTCCCACACCCGGGCGGCCCCCATAAAATGAATGAAAAGTTGCCTCCTTTTCGGAGCAAGCTTGAAAGGGGTGAATTTTTCCCTGTCAATTGGTCCTGACCCAACAAATCATCCCAAGTCGAAGGACGCACTCTTTCAGCCAAAGGGGCCGGAGCAGAAGATGGTGCAGGATTATCAAATTCGGGAAACAGTTCCATAATTATTTTTTCGGGAAAGCCTTTTAAAGATCCATTTTTTCCAAAGCCCGTATGCCCTTTTTCATGGGGATCAAGGCTACGACCAAGGTCATGATGACAATCAAAATATAACAAAACTCACTGTCGAGTCCAGGGACCCTACGAGATAAAAATATTTCGTTGAAATGAACATACACAGGTCTAGCTCCCAGAGCTACGAAAAATCCAAGATATCCCAAACTCGCAATCATGAACAAAACACCTCCCACACCACTGGAAATCTCGGCGGTATTATCATGGCGAAACATGGGATAAAGTGCCCCCAACCCCAAAGCCAAACCGGTTACAGCAAAGGCTATCAAAGATACGCCAATGATAGAAACTATCATCACATAATCGTCCACTTGCAGTAAATAATTCGAGGCGACCACCAGTATTTCCCCCAAAACAAGCATGGGAGGAAAGAACAGAAAAAACTTGCTCCACATCAATGTTTGCATGGAAGCGGGCGAGGAATAAACCGACCAAAACATCTTTCCCTCCAAGCTAGGTGCAGTGTATATGAAACGCGAAGCCAAAGCAGACAAGACAAAGCCAACCAACCCTATGTTCAAAACAGAAACAACATTTTTCAAAATAGCATTGTTGAGAGGAAGGTTGACTACATTGAACAGATAAACAATGACCAGCGCACATAAAATAAAAATTTGCGACCATTGCTCTGGATCCCTGAAAAACAAACGGATGTCCCTTTGCCATAAAACACGGTGAATTGGCATTTGCTTCAATGACTTTGCTTTTCCTGTAAACGTTGTCTTCTCCACCGGAGGTGCATTATTAGCTTCCCCGGCCAATCTCCACCCATCCAGGTAAATCCGGCTCCCCAACCAGCGCAAAAAAACGATCAAAACAATAGCGCAAATAAACAGATAAGCCATGTTCCAGAAAGCCGGAGCCAATGTGTCCATTTTCCAGCGAGTCAAGCCCACTGTCATCCACGAACTTGGCAAAAATGAATAATCAGGAACTTTCAGGCTCTCAACAAAAAGCATGATGCGCTCATCAGAAACATCTTTCCCAAAAAACTTCTCGGGAGATAAGAAACGAAGATACATAATCAGCCCGACCAGAAACATCAATCCTACCAAGGAAAGAGTTTGGTAAATTTTGCGAGAAGGAAAGTATCTCAAAAGCAATAAGGTACCTAAAGCACCCAACACACAAGGAATGGTTAAAAACGGCAGGAGTGTCACGACCATATAAAGATAGTAGGCCATGGGAAATTTAAAATAAATACCGTAAGCCACGAAGATGGGGATAGAGAATAAAAGCATCATCCAGGAGCTATGCAGGACGCATTGTCCCAAACGAAAAGTCAAAATCGAATTAGATGAGATAGGAAGTGAGTGTAGAAACTCCAGATCGGGTGCCATGTAAAACAGGGAAATGGATACAATGACTCCCGAAAACATTCCCATAACAAAAAGTGTTAGGAAAACAACGTTCAGCAATTGCGGTATCAATTCATCCCCCGCTTGAAAGGGAAGCCCATCCAGATGTTCTATGATCCGATGAAAAAAATAATAATCTCCCGCAATGAACACCCCACCAAGAATAGAGAGCGAAACCCAACGCCAGCGAGTGCTTTTTTGGGCTGTCCTCAGAAGGTTTCCAAGAATTTTCAAGCGCAGGTAAATTAGCCAGGTCAAACCGGATTTATTATAGGTGTTCATAATTAATTTATCAGGATAGATTCTTCCACTTCTCAACCCAACCCATAATCACAGCATCCAACCAACGCCGATCACCAAAAGATGTCTTTTCTTTTGAAATATAACCCATATGACCGCCACTTTCAGGGTTTACAAAGTCGATAGCCGAACTCATTTTCAAACTTTTAAACTGACTTGGGGGAATAAATGGGTCATCTTTGGAACATAATAGAGTGGTTGGAATTTTTATGTTTTGCAAGTACTGTCCAGAACTGGACCGGGAATAATAGTCCTCTACATCTGCAAAACCTCCAGCTGGAGCCGTGTATAAAACATCAAACTCCCAAATGGAGCCGGGTGTCTTTTTCATAACACCTCGACCCGGAAAACACTCTTCGACGGCAATCAACTGACGGTTGAGCAAATTCATAAAATGCCGATTGAAAATAACGCATGAACGAGAATGTGACAATATATGGCTGGCAGATCTCAAATCAACGGGTGGATTCACCGCAAAAGCACCGCAAAGTTGGGAAGGAATGTTTCTGCCCTCTCCCAGATATTTTAACAAAATGTTGGCACTCAAGGAGAAACCTGCAATCAATAACTCCCTATCCGGATATAGCTGAAGGACAAATTTAACAGCACGATTCAAGTCTTCACTGTCGCCACCGTTCCACAGACGTCGGCTCATCCCCAACGCAGGCCCAGAGCCTCGTTGATTCATTAATAATACAGGGAATCCGCATTGATAAAGTTTATTTGTGATGCGTTTCATGTAACCGGAATGGGAGCACCCTCCCATTCCATGTGACATCAGCACGATAGGAAAGCGGGTTTTCGAGGAAGGCTTGATTTCCAGTATGAAAGTTTTGTCACCAGCACCCAACTCCAACTTATGGTAGTGAACAGGTGGCAAAGGAAACGATCCTGGGAATTGTGAACCCACAATCGTTTGCATCAGCGGGTTTTTTATCAGAGGATAAGCGTTAAATTCAGTCAGAGAATCTATTTTCATAAGAAATATTTAAATCGAAAGGTCCAAAAATTTCTAATTCGATCTGAAAAACAATTCTCCTCTAAAGATTAAGAAGATCACTAATTACAAGCTTGGATACTATGCTAGAATACTCCCTCATTATTTTCAGGAAATCTGAGGAGACAGCATACGTTGGAAAAAGAAACTCTCTATAAACGCCTTGGAGGTTATGACAACCTTGCAGCGGTTGCAAATGATTTATTAGCTCGACTCATGAGCGATTCTCTACTCAGTCGATTTTGGGAAAATCGAGGCGACGACGGTATCAATAGAGAAAAACAACTATTGATTGATTTTTTATGCGCATCATCTGGAGGTCCTCTTACCTACGTGGGAAGAGATATGTTGACAACACATAAAGGCATGGGAATTGATGAAAAAGACTGGGCAAGCTTCATCAATCACCTAAATGGAACACTTGATCATTTTCAGGTTCCAGAACAAGAAAAAAGCGAAGTTCTCGGTTTTATAGATAGCTTGAAAAATGAAATCGTAGAATAATATATTTAGTTATTGCACTATAAATCTCCTATTAAATTTTTGATGGTTTTAAACTTGACTCAATTATTATGAAATATAACTTAGCAAACTCATATGCCATTAAATTTGTGGCAACATTTTTTTTCGTATTAGTATTCCTTAGCAATTCTGCAGTAGCCAAAGAAAAAATTCATCCAGCAGAGGCATTTTATAATAAAGGACTTCAGTTGAGCCAGCAATCTGATTGGGGTTCTGCAATCGAGCAATTCCAAAAAGCTATCGAGCTTAAGCCCGATCACAAGCTGGCTCAAGCCAACCTGGGAGTAGCCTTGAGCCAATTGGGGAAACATAAATTGGCTTTATTCGCTTTTGAAAAAGCCCTTGCTCTAGGTTACGACACCGCCCTCCTCCGGTACAATCGGGGTGCTTCCTTTGCCAGACTCAACCTATTAGAAGAAGCCGAAACCGAGTACCAGATCGCTCTTGATATGTACCCTAGAATGGTTCGTGCAGATTACGAGCTAGGTGTCATCTACATTTTGCAGAATCGTCGTGAAAAAGTTCTAGAGCAAGTCAACAAACTGTATCGAAGAAACCGGAAATTGGCTCAAAAACTTCATTCCCAAGCCCCACCCGGCTATAAGATCATGTCCATTAGCAATGGAGGAACCCTCAAAGGGAAGGTAAAACTGAACGGCAGAACTCCACGTGTCCGTGCCTTCAATCTCATTCACGCTCCCAATGTCGAATTTTGCTCCCGCATGTCCGACGGGAATGGCCATCGGCTGTTGCGTGATTTTCTTGTTTCAAAAGATGGGGGGATGAAAGACACCGTCGTTGCCATTCGAGCGGTACCAAAGGGAAAACCATTTTCTCCCAATATGCAAACCTTCCACATTGAGAGATGCCATTCCGACAAGTATGCAATAGGCATTCGCAATGGAGAAAATTTATTGGTGGAAAATACAGATCCCATCAACCACGAAATCGCTACTTACGAATTTGCTGGGAAAAACATCACTCAACTGGCCAACAAAACCGCGCTTCCTCATAGCACTCAAATCAGAGATACCTTTGTTCGGCACGATGTCGATGAGTTTACGATCAAGTGCAATTTACATCCCTTTTTGCAGACGCATGGATTCATCATAGATAATCCCTATTATGCAGTCACCGATAAAAATGGAAATTTTCGCATAGAAAATGTTCCGCCTGGAACCTATGAAGTTGTGGCTTGGCATACCTATTCCCCTGTTCACAGGGCAACCATCACGATCTCCTCAAATAACGAGACATCGGTTGATTTTGAATTTAAGTCCAAAGAAGTGAGACGCAAACTGTATCAAGACGACGTCAAAGGTTACCGTTTCAACACCATGTACGACAGCCCTACTGATTACCATGGAGATGTGAGAAAGTACGATGCGGTTGAGGTGCTCCAAGACTTCAGCGAAGCTGAAGAACGTTATATGAGCGATTCAGGCCCAGGCCTGATCCGAGCAGTTCCAGCACCCGGAAGCGAC
>JAJDBG010000026.1 GCA_029261475.1 Nitrospinaceae bacterium | reverse complement strand
GTGCAGGGAGTGATTTAGGACTGTCTACCACCGGCAAAGCAGGTCCAGGAGGAGGAACTGACGAAAAACCCGTTGGTTTGGTTTATGTGGGCTTATCTAGCAAAAATATTACATTTGCTAAACGATTTCTCTTCCATGACGACAGAGCCGTTAATAAAGAAAGAAGTGCACAGTCTGCATTAAACCTGCTTCGTCTATTTCTCATAGGAGAAGCACAATAGTCTTAGCCTCACCTTTTAATCTCCCCATGACTATCGCAGTAAATCTTATTCCTTAATCGCCTTCTCCCATACGAGTAATACATATTATTAATCTCTCTTGCCCGACCTATTCGTTTAAAATCCCCAAAACTCCTAAATCCAAACACCAATTTTTGCAGTTATTAGCCATCATTTTTTAGACAAAAAAAAAGCCCGCCTTTCGGCGGGCTTTCCTGTAACACTTTTTGCTGATGTCTAGGACGGTTGATCAGGTAATCGATCCCTGAGAACAACCCCATCATCATACATTTTTCTAGTGCGTCGTGTCATCCAAACTAACCAGCCTTGGAATCCTGCAAACACACAACCCATGATCACCGCATTCACATAAATTGAATTTGGGATCTGAGGTTTAAGAATTGTATAGAACCAAGTCGAAATAGCCATGTGTTCGTCCTTCTCATGGTCTCGACCCGACCACTGCATGAAAGCAACAGGGATAAACTTTTGAGGTGGAATTTGAACTTCCAAGTTATCCGCGTTCTCAGTGGTCAAGCTTCTACGAAACAGAATCTTTACTCGTCCTTGTTTGTAGATAGAATCAACAACTTCTACAACAGGATTTTCACGAACGGTAACATCATCAAAACCTTTACCGTTTAACTCTGTAACGGAAACGTCTAACTTATAACCTTCTGGGTTAGGCGCATTGGTTGGTTTGTAATTTTGGGGCAAGAAATCTGCTCTCCAAATATGAACCGGCTTTTTAGAGTCGCCATAGATGAAGTAGGGTTTTTCTGCACCAAAGAGGTCTTGCAGTTGTGCAGGCCATTGAATACCAACCATTTCTTTCCACTCAGGATCATTAGAGAGAAATCGAAGATGATATTCTACCAAGTAGTAAACTGCATTCTCTTCTTCACTCCAGCGAGAAGTGATCCAAAGGTTATCTACTTTAGGATCAAAATTACGCTTACCACGAGTGATCTGACCTGCCATAGCTACATAGTTCTTCCTGGGGCGGTTAACAGCTCCCCATTCTTCCTTGTAAGCTTCGTCATCCTGCCAGCCAGTGATTTTAGTATCAGAATCTGGCACAGTCCACATTGGATCATCAATTGACTTAGCAACAGGACCTGCTGTGAACTCTGAGCTAATCAGAAAGTCACTAACGGGCTTGTTTGCCAAGGGATCAATGTTCTTTCGAGGACAAAGGGAGTTTACGAAAGCTGCAATCTTCCATCTGTCTTCTTGATTGATCTGATCCTTAAAGTTAGGCATCGGTGTTCCATTCAATCCGGTATTAACCGTTCTTACAACATTGAATGGATCATAAGCATTCCGACGACTACCACGGAAGTTCCAGCATTGTTGCCAATCAGCCGCAACAATCGGGAATCCCCAATCATCTTTCATCGTTGGGTTACCATCACCACGACCTTCACCACCATGACACTCGAAGCATTTGTTCTTGATAAAGATTTCCTTACCTTGATCAATTGCTTCCTGAGGTACTCCCAGATGATAAGGACCTGTTGTTCCCCAAGGATTACTACCAAAGTCCTGAACGTTTACTTCTTCATCTTCAACATCGTCGAAGCTTCGGTCCTGGACCAATGTTTTAACAAAGTTAACAACGCTTACGATTTCTTCGTTGCTCAGCACATTGCCCCAAGAAGGCATTGCTGAACCCGGTAAACCGTTGGTAACTGTTTTAATCAAGTCAGCTTCCATCGGAAGTTCGCCCGAATCCGTTGTACGGATTTTGAACGTACCTTGATTGAAGTTTCTCGGTCGGGTAAACAATCTATCCGCCGAGGGGCCGTCTCCACCGCCTTCGACACCGTGACACCAGACACAACGCCTGAAGTAGGTCTTCTTCCCCAATTCAAGCTTGTCTTTTTTTACCGTGTCTGGTCCTGCGGCATAAACAGTAGCCGACATTCCCAGCGTTACAGCAAAAGCCAACAACACTCCAAGGGGCTTTCTGAAATTAAATTTACGAAACATGATTCACCGTATAAAGTAGGTTTCTAATAACCGTTTTAGAATTTTGAGTTGAACTATTCCGACAAGGTGATTGAAGACTCACCATCGAATGTTCTTGGATGCCAGCCTGTATACCAGTATTCGAACAGGATGATCTTCCAAATCTCGTCAGTTTTCAAATGTTCTTCCCACGGCGGCATAGCTGAAGACCATGGCGTCGATTCATTGGGAAGCCCAGGACCGCCCTTGGAGACACGCCAGAAGAGGAATGATTCCCTCAACATAGCAATTGTTCCAGGATCAACAAAGTTTGCAGGTGTCGGGTTGAATACATGAGAAAACATTCCCAAACCATTCAACTGATCACCATGACAGTAATGACAATTCTCAAAGAACAAAGAACCACCGTCTGTTACATGCTTCATGTACTCAGACTTATCTGCATCCAGAAAAGGAAAACTATCTTGATAGTCATCCTGCTCTGCAATACGGAATGGATTCTGCAGACCTTCAAGCGCGTATGTCTTACCATGCACCTTTGTCGTCGCAGGAGGAGCAGGGTGAACTGTTCTCAGCTCAACAGGTTCCTCAAAGGTTGGATAGAGAGCCTTGTATGTCCCAAAACCTACTAAAAAGGGCATCAAGGTAAAAACGATGATTTGTGCAAATTTGTAGTCACCAACAATCGTTCTTACGATGGGCTCTCTAAATTCACGAAATGTGATCGGGTCTTGACTGATGTACAGAAAGGTTCCGATCGACCACAACATCATGTACGTGATAAACAGGGTCCATGGTACAGGTGGAAACAGGATAAATTTATAGAAATAAAATCCAAGTAACCAGACCATCAGGCCCCTAAAAGCCATTGCTGGCTTTATTTTCATAATCAAATGTAAGAAGATTACAGTTAAAACCATAATCAGGTAATACACATACCGATTCATCACCATGCCTACTTCTTTAGGCGTGAAGATCGGGAATAGTACATTATGGAAAACGCCTAGCGTCGCCACAAATACTATCAAACTCAACAACGTTTTATTCATGACGGCTCCTTAACCTTCAGCTTCTGTTTCACTAATAAAGTCCACAAGCTTATCAATTGCTTGAACGGACAGTTTGTTTGAAAAATCACCTGGCATCAGACCATCTGCAAAAGGTTCTCCAGCCTCTTCGTTGAATACCACATAGGCACTCGGATCGAGAATAGATTCCCTTACGTACTCTTTCGTATTTGTTGCTTTACCCTTATAATTAGGGTCTTTAATACGATTGGGCGCGTTGGTCTTTTCATGCAACACAGGACCCAAGGTTCCCATAGCTCCCTCAATACCAGGAATGGTATGACAAAGCGGACAACCCAAGGTATTGATCATATCTGGAACCGACTCATTACCGGTCACAAATAAAGGTGCCTCTTCTTCATCGCCACCACTATCCTCAGCAGGAGCAGATGATTCGGCTGAAGGCAGAGGAACAGTTACATTGGCGAAATCGCCTGGCGTATCTTTCGTCTGCAACCAAGCAATAACCGCGTTGAGCTCTACAGGGCTCAAGCTGATAGGAGGCTTATTAATAACAGGCATCGGGCTTTTAGTATCTGCATCTTTACCGTAGCCTGTAACAACATAACAAGAAGGACACATCAGAGATTCACGTAAGTAATCCTCTGCAATAAAATCTTCGCTACCACCCCGACGATATGCTTCATCTATATCCATCGGCTTACCTTTAACAACACCAGTAGACGGGTCTGTTTCACCTATCTTAACTGGAGCATTTTGGTAACGTTCTTCATCTATTTTCTGCCCAGCTCGTTCTTGAACTCCAAACAAGTTTGGACAACGTCCAATATTATCACCGGGATCAAAGGTATGACAAAGAGGGCACTGTCCCTTACCAATTGACTTTTGCCCAGCTACTTCTTTTGCGCCAAATACGATGACTCGGCCCATTTCAACAAATTGTTCCATGGTGATATCGCCACTGATAGCGGCTGCTTTTGGCGGCGGATCACTTCTTTGCTGAGGCAACCAGTTGGTATAACCTGCCAGCAAAATAGATACAGTCGTCCAAAAGAAGGCTCCTCGTACGATTGGAGGTGACGAATCCTGCAAGCCTTCACCTTTTAGAAATACACCCCACACAAACATAGTACTCAGTACCACAACCACCTGTACCGGGATAGTTGCCATTTGCGCTTGTTGAGCTAGATCCATTATGTGTGAAGTCAACAAAAAATTAGCAACAAACCCCGCCCCAAAAATTGATCCCCATAGCTTACCATTCAAATTTTCGCGCTCTCTGCAATGCATCACAACGTTCATGAATACATAAAACGAGAACAACGAAAACATGACTGTCAGGTAAGTCCAAAGGATATCATGCTGTTCTGGTAGCATTCCTAGCTCCTCTCCTTAAAAGACCTTAATAATAAAACCGAATTTTGCAAATTATTTAGACTCTTTCCAGCTATCAAATCGACCTACAAGACCTGCCCTTTTTTCAAAGGGCAGGCTGAAGGTCTATGTCAACTCGAAAGAATTCAACTCAATTCAAACTACTGCTGTTGCTGGGCTGGCACTGGAACGCCATCGGGAGCCTTCTCCGAAGTGACCTTCTTAGCAGTCAGACTAGCTACCCAGAACACGATCACAAACTGTGTCCATACAAACAGGGTATTGAAGCTCAACATCTTACCAGCTTCACCAATAGTCAGCGTGTACGCATCAACCGAGTTATCTCGAACAACTTCGGTTACATGCCAGAACAAGCGAACTGCAGAGCGAATGTAGCCCATAAGGCCCATCAACCATGTGAAGGAAATCGCCAGTAGGAAAATAGCATAGGTTCCTACTTTGGACTGTGTGCCCCACTCAATGTCACCATAAGACTCAGAGTCTTTAAACATGGAGATATTGATAGCAACACCTGCGAACAAAGCCGTCAGGGTGCTGGATACTTGGGGAACAGAAAGACCTACACGCTGGTTAGCGGGGAGGAAATAACCATAAACACCCAAATAAATAATATTAACAGCCGCGCCAACGAAGATAGCTGCGATCCAGCAGTTTCCAATCGTAGCCCACGGCACAGTGATCTTTTTGTTCGCACGCTGATACAAAACGAAGCAGAGAGCAGTACAAGTGATCATAAGGTTAACCGCTGTATTCTTAGCGGACATAACCCCGAAGTGACCAACAATAGGATGCTGGGCTCCGCCCATCACCTTCAATTCTGCCGGCGTCATAACGATCGTATGAGGAGTCATCCACATTGTAAAACATACGATCAACAGGAGAATCATGTACTTGCAATACTTCATATAACGATGTGAACCTTTAACACGAGCCATTCCGTTATGCAGATACGAGTTGGCCGCGAAGAAAAGTAGTCCGATCATAACGGCTTGAATGATAAACAACCAAGCCATGATGCCGCCCATCAGGGTGATACCCATTTGTTGACGGAAAGCATATACTTCCTTCATCAGCCAGTAGCCAGCGAAAGGAAGTGGAATCAAACCAAAGATACAGATAAACATAGCAACATAACAAACCCAGTCATAATGCGCTCGCTCTTCTGCGTTCTTTGCTGTGAGGTAATGATAAGCCGCATACGCACCAACGATACCGCCGCCAAATACGATGTTGCCCAAAATTCTATGAACGCCAACCGGATTCCACAATGTGGAATGAATGACGTGCCAGATATTACCCAGGAATTGACCCTTCTCATCGATACCACCGGGAGCTTGCATGAAAGTCGCCCAAGAATTGGCAAGATACATCAAAACCGTACCAATCAAGTTGAGCAAAACAGACAAACTACAATGTACCCATTTCAGAAAGGGATCGTTATTCATCTTGTCCCAGCCGTAGTAGTAGACGTAAAGAACGCCAGACTCAGCTAGAAACATCAGAGCATAAACGTGCATAACCGGACGAAAGATCGTGGCCATGTACTTAAAGAACCCTGGGAATAGCGTGATGAATGTAAAGAGGAGGATACCACCAAGAATAGCGGTCCAAGAATAAGCTGTCAGACTGACTTTCATCAGATCGTGAGCCAATTTATCATATTTGTCTGCCATGACCGGATCGGACTCGCGGGATCTGATTCCCACAAACTCAATGAGCATACAGAAAATCGGAACCGCCAGTACAAAACTACCGAAGTAGAGATGCTGTTGATTCGCGACCCAAATGATGATTCGACTGGGAGCAAACTCATAATTATTATAGTCGTTCTCTCCCAATTCTGGTGCGGGTGCTCCGCTAATAGGCCCCTTAAGCGGGTTACCTTCCCAGTCTTTATAGAAGACGTCCTGCCCCCACTCAATCTGTGGTTCGCCTTCACCTTCTGCCGCTTCTTCTGCCATTACTTCTTTCGCAAATGCTTCTTCAGCAAACACCTGTTCGGCGAATGCTTCTTTAGCAAATGCGTCGGTTGCAAAACTAGGTAGCAGATGAACTGCAAACGCTAGCAAAAATGCAACGGTAATTACTCCGCACTTCTTGCTGATTGTTTTCCCAAACATGTCCTTGACCTCCGTATTAGGATCTTTAAAAAACTGGGGAACTTTATTCATTCTTAATACTCTAAATTAAATCGATAATAATGGATATAAAACGTAATAAACGGAATACGTGACAATTCTTAAATTATTTTAATAAGCGCGGTCATTTTTCTCCAAAATAGAGAAAATAGCAACCGTAAAATCACTAAACTTCATGCTTCTTCACTAAAACAAGCATAATTTTCCTTCAAAAAACTGCTCCAAAAGCACTTAATTCAAAGAGTTATAAGCATCCCTTAATTTTCCAAAAAAGACGCAAATTGCGCACAGACTTGGAACAAAATGATCGGAGTTTTTAGCACGACTAAGCCCTAAATGTCAAGCCCTATCAGTTTTTCCAAGCTTTTCACGGGGGTTTCCAATCACCACCCTTCCAGTGCTTGACTCGCTCTCAACTCAAAATTAATAAAATGCCTAAAATCTCATCAGTTTAAAGTTATTTTCACAAGATGACGCATTATTGAATCCAAATCGCACCTTCATTATTCTAAATTCATGTAAACAATGAATTTAGATATCATTTGCTGAAAATATTCAGTTTGGCATTTCAGCTTTCGGTACGAATTTTTACAGCATTTGCATGTCCGTCTAGTTCTTCCATATTTGCTAGTAGCTGAACGGTCTTTGAAGATTTCTTCAAGGCGGACTGTGTGTATGAAATCAAACTGGTTCGCTTTATGAAGTTATATACCCCTAATGGGGAGGAGAATCGTGCTGTGCCGCTCGTTGGCAAAACATGATTGGGACCGGCCATGTAGTCTCCTATCGCTTCAGGGGTATAGCGGCCCATAAATATGGCTCCAGCGTTGTTGATCCTGTCTACCCAAGCTTCAGGGTCTTCTACTGCCAATTCAAGATGCTCGGGTGCAATTTTATCGGCTAATTCGACTGCTTTTTCAATGCTTTCAACCACGAACAGGCGACATCGATTGTTCAATG
>JAJDBG010000025.1 GCA_029261475.1 Nitrospinaceae bacterium | reverse complement strand
AGACCTGCTGGAAATCTGTATCGCCAACCATATCGGGGCGCACGAGATAGCGTTCAGCATACTTCTTAAGCCGTCCCTGCCATCTTTCTTTGAAATTATCGAACAAGGTTTTCTTCCTGATTGATTGAAGTTTGACTGGATAAGAGCTGATGTTTCCTAATCCGATTAGGGTTATATCATCTATTGAGTCGAAAAGTTATTACTCTAAATTTTTTTGGATCAAATTTTTTTTTTCGGGGCAATCGGTAGTTTTCTATATAGGGACCTCAATTTTATCGATAATATCGTTGAGGATTGCTGTGGTCTCTTCACTGCCGCTATTTTGTGCTCCGATGCGGGAATAGGGAATCACTCGATGTTTGAAAACGGGGATCGCCTGGGTTTTGATATCATCGGGAATGCAATAGTCCCTGCCTTCTACCAGGGCACTGGCTTTGGCGGCTTGTTGGAGGGTCAAGCCGCCGCGTGGGCTTACCCCCAATTGCAGGTGCTTGTGGCTTCGTGTTGCTGTGATGATTGCCAGAACATAGTCCGCTAGTGAACTGTCCATGTTCACTTGTTCGACGCTTTTTTGCAACTGGAGCAGGTCCTGTGTATTGAGGACGGGTTGGACTGATTCTGGACGCTTGCTTTGGGATGAGAGTAACAAGCGACGTTCGTCTTCTGGTGCGGGATAACCCATGGAGATGCACATCATGAATCGATCCATCTGTGATTCAGGAAGCGGGTGAGCCCCGTGACTTTCTACCGGGTTTTGAGTGGCGATGACCATGAAGGGCTCTTCAAGTGGGTGGCTGTGATTGTCGATGGAAACCTGCCGATCACTCATGGCTTCGAGCAGAGCACTTTGGGTGCGTGGAGTAGCGCGATTTATTTCATCTGCCAGTACGATATTTGAAAATAGAGGCCCTTTTTTGAACTCGAAACTTTTCGCGGATCTGTCATAAATAGACACGCCTGTGATATCTGCTGGCAGTAAATCATTGGTAAACTGGATGCGCTTGAAATCAAGGTCAATGGACCGTGCCAGGGTTTGTGCCAGTGTGGTTTTTCCTACGCCGGGGACATCTTCTATTAACAGGTGTCCTTTGGCCAATAGAACAATGATGGCAGACTGAATGACTTCGGGTTTGCCGTAAATAACCTGTTCTATATTTTTTATTAGCCGGGCTATTTTATTATTGTCATCGTTCATACAATGTATAGGCAGAGTGAATTTAGCGATTGAGTTCGGCTAGAGCTTTTTTCATGTCTTCATGCACAGCTTTTCTGTTTTCCAATGTATAAGACCTTAGCAGATAGGCCGGGTGGAAGGTGGGCATGACTTTGATTCCCCTGTATTCCTGCCACTGGCCTCGCTCTTTAGTTATAGCTACCTTTCTTCCCAAAAGGGTCTCTGTTGCGGGCTTTCCCAATGAGACAATGACTTTGGGGTTGATGGCCTGCAATTGTTTTTCGAGGAAGGGGAGGCATGCATTTATTTCGTCAGCTTCGGGGTTTCGGTTGCCGGGTGGTCTGCATTTGACGATATTGCAAATATAGGTATCCTCGGAGCGATTCAAGCCGATCCCTTTTTCAATGATCTCCGTGAGTTTTTTCCCTGCTTTGCCTACGAAGGGGAGACCCTGCTCATCCTCATCGGCTCCCGGTCCTTCACCGACAAATACCAATTGAGCCTCTGGATTCCCAGAGCCAAAGACGATATTCTTTCTACCTTCACAAAGTCTGCAACGGTCGCAATCACCCAATTCTTCGCGGACCTGAGCCAGAGTCTGTATGACAGCTTTATTGCTATTAGGGGATGTTGTTTTTTCAGGTGATGAACTGCGAGTTGGAAGAGAGGATGAATTCAAGCTGTTATTGCATGGGATTTCGTCGATGCCGTAATCTTGCAGGCGGATCAATTGATTTTTTAGCTGACGCAAATGAGATGATTTTTGATTTTCTGTCATGAGATTCAGAATAGCAAATGAACTATTTCAAAACAACAACAGTTCTTTTTTATTGGATAGCTCGGGAAGGATTGGTTCGGGCAGGCATTGAATGCCGTTCTAAATGTTTTTGAAAAAGTGATCGGTATTAAATTGAAACAATTTAATGTTCAAAACAGGCAAATGGTAGTATTTTTGTTTTAAATTTAAATACGTTTTCTTTTATTGATGAAAAGTATTGCTCCTAAAGCAATAAAAATGAGCTTAGTTCAATAATTTCAATTGTTTCCAAGCGATTGTTGGTTTATAATCTCTATCAATCCATCCAAGAAGGGAGGCTGTAATGTCAGGGCTGAAAAGTGCTTTAGAGTTGAGTTTAGAACGATCGGCTGAACACGCTAAAGAAAAGCTGAGTGATGAGCAGAAGAAGGCGATTTCTGAAATCCGTATTGAGTACAAGGCTAAGATAGCGGACAAGGAGGTTATTCTGGATAGCAAAATAAATCATCTAGTAGATAGAACCCCTCCGGAGCAAATCCCCTTGGTGAGTGAAGAATTGAAGCAGACTTTTTTCGATGAAAAAAAATCTTTGGAAGATGAAATGGAATTGAGAATTGAGAAAATACGAAACCAAGAAAAATAATTATATACTTTTGTATATTTAGAAGATTAGACCTTATATGAAACTTTATGTTAAGCAGATGATTGTGAAGGCTTTGGAGCAAGCGCGTAGCGGCGGAGAATTGAAATTTGAATCCGAGCCTGACATTGTCGTTGAAAAACCGAAGGGAACGGGGCAGGGGGATTTTTCTACAACGGTTGCATTGACTTTGGCTAAGTCCGAAAAGAAAAGCCCTCGCTCAGTGGCTGAATCCATTCTCAAATATTTGCCATCGAGCAGTGCGGATATTGAATCGGTAGAAATTGCAGGACCCGGTTTTATTAATTTCAAGATGACGCCGGAGTTTTTTCTGGAGCGTCTAAAAGGTGTTGCTCGGCAAGGCTGTGAATTTGGTAGTGTAAATGCCGGGAAAAACGAGAAAATTTTACTGGAATTTGTCAGTGCCAATCCGACAGGCCCTTTGCATATAGGCCACGGTAGAGGCGCGGCTGTTGGGCATTCGCTCAGCCTTTTGTTGAAACGTGCGGGCTTTGATGTCGAGACGGAGTATTACGTCAACGACGTGGGCAATCAGATGAATAATCTGGGGCGGTCTGCCTGGTTGCGTTATCGCGAATTGTTTGGCGAGAAGATTAACTTCCCCGATGATTTGTATCGAGGGGAGTATGTCAAGGGCACAGCTCAGGAAATCATCGACTTGAAGGGGAAAGAGTTTTTAGGGAAATCAGAAGAGGAAGTTCTTCCTTTTTTCAGGGAATTTGCAGGCGATTCTATTCTAAATGGCATTCGCGAAGACTTGGCTGTTTTTGGCGTTAAGTTTGACCGTTGGTTTAAAGAAGGTTCTCTGTACGAGGATGATTTGGTCGGGAAATCTGTAGATTGGCTGAGAGAAAAGGGCCATGTTTACGAGAAGGACGGAGCCGTTTGGTTGAAGTCTTCTGATTTCAATGACGAGAAAGATCGTGTCCTTGTCAAACAAAGTGGCGAGAAGACCTATTTCTGCTCAGACATTGCTTACCATAAAAATAAAATAGATCGTGGATTCTCGAAAATAATAGATCTTTGGGGTGCCGATCATCATGGCTACGTTCCGCGTGTGCAAGCGGTGTTGGAAGCGATGGGTTATTCCAAAGATGTGTTCAGGGTGCTATTGGTTCAATTTGTTGCTTTGAAACGAGGCAAGGAGAAGGTTTCCATGTCAACCCGGTCTGGTGAATTTATCACGCTTTCTGAGGTGATTGAGGAAGTGGGCGTGGACGCGGCGCGGTATTTTTTTCTTATGCGTAGTTCCGACACTCATCTGGATTTTGATCTTGAATTAGCAAAGGAAGAAGCCCCAGAGAATCCCGTTTTTTATATTCAATATGCGCACGCTCGCATTTGTAGCATTTTTCGTAATGCGAGCGATAGTGGGATGGTGGTTCCAGGACCGGAAGAGGTCGATTTATCTGTCCTCAGTGAAGCAGACGCTTTTTCCTTGATCCATAAAATGTTGATTTTGCCAGAAGTTGTTGAAAAAAGTGCCTTGGCATTTGAAGTGCACCGAGTGCCACATTTTCTGCACGATCTGGTTTCAGAATTTCACTCTTATTATGCGAAACACAGAGTGCTTTCAGAAGATCGTCCGTTGAGCCTTGCGCGCTTGTTTTTGCTGGATTGTGTGAGAACTACAATTGCTAATGGTTTGTCTATTATGGGAGTTTCCGCGCCGGATAAAATGTGAACATTTTTGTCTGGGAACAAGAGCGGGTAGATATATGATAAGGTCACTCAAATCCCTTGCCATAATTATGATTCTAGCATTTGCTGGGATGGGAATTTATTATGCGGGTAAAAATGCATTGAGCTTTTTTGATCCAGGGCAGAACACTTCTGCGGTAAAGGTCGCGAAAAAAATTGCTCCCGCTAAATTGGCAAATATCCAAGAGACAGGGCCTGAACACATTGTAAAAGAAAAAAAACAGCCTTACACATTTTATGAAATTCTCAATGATGAGAATATGGAAAAATTTGTGGGACTCGATGGAAAAGTTCACATCCCTGTTGCCCCTGTAGAAGAGACAGTCCGTAAAGAAGCACCCAAAGTAGTAGAGAAAGAGCCGAAAGTAGTTTCAGACAGCTTGCAGGCTTTGGATGCTTTAAACGATCTAATCAACTCGGATACGTTGGAGCAAAAGGAAGAATCATCATCGGTTAAAGTTGTATTGACATCGGGTGTCACACCCGAGCTCAATCGCTCCCTCAGATTGCTTCAACCCATCAGAACATCAACGGTTAAGCCTGTGCGCTTGGCGTCGGTACAAAAAGGTGAGTACTCACTTCAGGTGAGCTCCTTGAGGGATGGTAATAAAGCACAGCAATTAGCGGAACGTTTGCAGAAAAAAGGTTACTCAGCTTACGTCAAAGCCGCAATTGTACCCTCCGCCGGTTCCTGGAACCGCGTCTACATTGGCCCATTTTCCCAAATAGAACAAGCCCGCAAAGCTAGAACTCATTATTCTAAAGTCGAAGGCTCCACACCCCTGCTAGTAAAACTGCCTTAACAGGGTGGTTGCTTTAAAGGATATTTAAGGGGTAG
Source organism: Nitrospinaceae bacterium (assembly GCA_029261475.1). Lineage (GTDB taxonomy): Bacteria > Nitrospinota > Nitrospinia > Nitrospinales > VA-1 > Nitrohelix. The sequence continues at coordinate 146 of JAJDBG010000025.1, read as the reverse complement.
GGCGGCAAAGAAATACTCGGTTCTATGATTGGTTCATGACCTGTCCGAATATCTGCAAAACGTAGCTATTCTACGAAGTCACTTCCGGGTGCTGGAACTGCTCGGATCAAGCCTGGGCCAGAATCGCTCATATAGCGTTCTTCAGC
>JAJDBG010000024.1 GCA_029261475.1 Nitrospinaceae bacterium | reverse complement strand
TGGCCAGTGCAGTGAAGGCGAAAGATTCAAGCCTTCTCTATCAGCCATACTGTAGGATCGAGTCAGGAATAAGCCGCAAATCAATGAGGCTCCTGCAATATACAATGTGTTTGATATCCCGATGATATTTGCAAGCGCACCCCATAGCAAACTTCCTCCCGCCATGCCTCCAAAAAAGAAGAGCATGAAATAAATCGCCATTGCTCTGGCCCGGACCCATGAGGGTACGGATATTTGGGCGGCTAAATTTAGATTCGATAGCAGAGCCAACCAGGCGATGCCCCCCAAAAACATGGCAAAGCACACAAATATAAAATTGTGAATGTATCCCGTTAAAGCAATCACTCCCGCTAATAGAACGATGCCACCCGCGACCAGAGAATCGACGGAAAACCTTTTTTTAAGTCGTGGTAGCAGGGTTGCACCAAAAACTGCGCCCGACCCTATAAAAGTTAAAAGAATTCCATAATCGGTGGAGCTTCCTTGGAGAAGTTCTTTTGCGATCAAAGGAAGCAAAGCCCACAAAGCACTCGCGGGAATAATGAATGCCGCTGTTCGATAGATCACAGATTTTAATTCGGGAGAGTTTTGTGTGAACCGGATGCCCAAACGCATCGCACTTAAAAATCGCTCTGCTGGCAAGTTGCTTTCCTTTTTCGGGTGCTCCCATCGATATAAAATGATCAAAACGGAAAGGAATGAAAGAGCATTGAAGAAGAATGCCCAATGCGTCCCGTAGATAGAAATCAATATTCCGCCAAGGGCCGGGCCAATCGCACGCGATACGTTGATCCCCATGCTATTCAAAGCAAGAGCGGCGGGCAATTCTTTGCGATCGACGAGTTCCGGGGTCACTGCGGACCATGCGGGTAAGCTCATTGCCGCACCAAGACTCATGCAAAAGGTCAGTGCTAAAAGAGAACCGACGGTTACCATTTCAAGGAAAGTCAGTATTCCCAGGATGATGGCAATCATCAGCATCCAATATTGTGAGTAGATCAATAGTTTTCTACGATCGACAATATCGGAAAGCGCGCCCGCAGGTAACGCGAGGATGAACATGGGCAAGGTCCCTGCCGTTTGAACGAGTGAAACCATTAAGGGCGATGGTGACAAACTTGTCATCAACCATCCTGCGCCCACATCATGCACCCAGGTCCCAATATTGGAAAAAACGGTAGCGATCCACAAGGCTCGGAATACGGGCAGGCTCAGCGGACTCCATGCCGATGTAGGTTTATCTTTGCTGGTCATATAAATTGTTCCGCGTCTTGTGGATTTATTGCTCTGGGTACAAAGGGTAATCAACCTTGTTTGGCACTTGTATGATGGCTAATTTGAGGTCATTCCCCAGATCAGCCTGAAAAGAAACGATGCGATCATCTTTTGCATGAACAATAGAAAAATATTTTTTTTGAATAGAAAACTTTCTGTCATTTACATCGTCGATGATCGTGCCTTTTCCATCAATTGTGACAATGGCCAGAGAGAAGTTTCTTTCAAGTTCCCATGTGAATTGCTGGCCTGAAGAAATCGAGATTTCTTTCATCACGGCCTCTGTCTTTATTGCAATGGGTCCGGTATCCCCCATGACAGATTTGATTGTGATGCCATTTGATGATTCTATAGGGAATTCCTGTGGGGAGATTTCCCGATACGTGGGAGCATTATTTAAAGCCTCTCTTAAATTGGGATCGAACCAGATTTGGAAAAATTCGGTATGTTCCCCAATGGTTTCTTCTTCATGGGAAACTCCCGAGCCTGTTTGCATGACTTGGGCACCGCCTGCTTTGACTCGGCTTCGAGTTCCCAGGGTATCGTAATGACCGATTTCCCCTTCAAGCGCGTAGCTCATGATCTCGAAGCCTCGATGCGGATGAAGCCCGATTTTTCCATAACCCTTTGCCTCTGCCCAGGCCCAATAAAATAAAGGGCCCGTGTTAGTGGCATAAGATCTTTCCCCTGGAAAGGGAATGGGTTTGATTTCTGTGATTCGACCTCCGTCGAAGGCCCCTGTTGCCAGAGAATCGGGAGGGTATATATTGATGTCTAATGAATATTTTGTCTCTATCACGGCTGGACTCCTTTTGAGTCTTTTGTTTTTTTATTTAGAATGTGATCCATCGCAAAAAGGTGCATTTCCAGTTTTTCCGCAGTCGCAAACAGCAACCTTTTTTCCTTCAGTTATTTCTATTTTCTTCGGTAACTTTCCCGTATTCAATTTGGCGTGAGAACCATCACAATAAGGTTTGTTAGCGGATTCACCACATGTGCAATAGTGTTTTGTTCCCGGTGTTTCATTGACCAGGACAGGCTCGTTTTGATAAGGCATTTTGTATTTCCTCCAGGAATGGTTGATTTGTTGTGACTTACTGATCAGATACTTTGCAGATAATGTGCCAAAGTACGATTTGGGTCTAATGTGCTATTCCTAAAGGACTTGGCGGTAGCTTAATTGATTTTGAAAAACTATTCATTTTCGTATTATACTAATATGAGTAGTATGACTATTTAAATGAGTATGACTTGAGGGTTGAATTTCCCTCTGTTAATTTCAGGAGTTTTGGGAAATGGCAAAGGACATTAAAAAGGAAAGGTCGCTGGAGTTAGCGAGATTTACGATTCAATGCTCTGCAGATGTCATCCTGTTTCACGATTGCAATGGAGTGATCCTGAGGGCAAATGATTCTGCCTGCAAACATTTTGGATATTCAGAGGATGAACTGATAGGTCTTACCGTTCAGGATATTGATCCAGACTCAAATAAAAAGACCTGGGCAAGGTTCTGGAAAGAATTGAGGAAGAAAAAAAGTATTTCTTTTGAAACTCGCCATCAAACGAGAAAGGGTTCGTTGATTCCTATGGATGTGGCGGTCAATTTTATCGAATTTGATGGGAAGGAGTACGCCGTTGGGTTTTGTCGAAATATTTCTGAGCGCAAAAAAATTGAAGAAGAAAGAAAAAGAGCTTTCATTGAAATCGAGAGATTGCGCGAACAATTGGAACTGGAAAACGAGTATCTCCATGAAGAGGTTGTTGAATCACGGCTTTTAGGCGATATCATTGGCGAAAGTCCTGCCCTTCAAAATATTCTAAAACAAGTAGAAATGGTCGCTCCTACAGAGGCTAATGTTTTGGTCACTGGGGAATCGGGAGCGGGGAAAGAACTCATCGCTCATGAAATTCATAAGCAGAGCCCCAGATCTGATCGGTCTTTGATCCGGGTCAATTGCGCCTCTGTTCCAAGGGAGCTCTATGAGAGCGAATTTTTTGGTCATGTTAAAGGAGCTTTTACGGGTGCCATCAAGGATCGAATTGGGAGGTTTGAATTGGCGGATGGCGGGACTTTGTTTTTGGACGAGGTCGGAGAAATTCCGTTGGACTTGCAAAGCAAATTACTGCGTGTCCTTCAGGAAGGCACCTTTGAACGCGTTGGAAGTGAGAAGACTTTGAAGGTCAACGTGAGGTTGGTCGCGGCCACTAACAGAAATTTAAAGAATGACGTTAGTGAAGGAAGATTTCGGGAAGATTTGTATTATCGCCTCCATGTTTTTCCTCTGGAAGTGCCTCCTTTGAGGGAAAGAATTGAAGACATCCCTTTGCTGGCTTGCCATTTTTTAAGGCTCGCTGAAAAAAAAATCAATCGCTCTGGCATGAAACTATCGAAAGCCAATCTTATTTCTTTGCAGAATTATGATTGGCCGGGAAATATCAGAGAACTTCAAAATGTCATAGAAAGAGCTGTGATTGTTTCACGTACAGGCAAGCTTCAAATTGATTTGCCTAAAATACTTTCAGGAAAAAAAGTATCCGTCGATATAATTGGAAGTCAAAGTCATCTTCCTCAGGAGAGGATTTCAACTTTTGCTGAAGTAAAGCAATTTGAGCGTGAAAATATTTTGAGAGCTTTAATCCAAACGAAATGGAAAATATTTGGAGAAGGCGGTGCGGCAGAATTATTAGAGATTCCGCCAACCACCTTGACCTCAAGAATTGCACGCATGGGTCTGGAAAAAATATAGATATCTCAATGAAGCATATTTTGGAGTGCTTTTCCTGTTCATGGCATAAACTATTAAATGTTATGAATATGCCAAGGTTTGCCTGCGGATAAATAATTTCTTGGCCGGTGTCTTATGAGTGTTACCAAAAACCATTGAAGTTAAAGGCAAACTACGGTATTTTGTTCAGTTCCTTTAAGGGCGTGTTGAATAAAGTCCTGAACGGAGAAATTCCCAAAAATTTACCGTTTTCAATAGTCCCTTTAAACCCCATTTAGAATTTCCCGCAATGTCAACTGAAGGGCCGCCACAAATTATAATCGACCAAAGACCCCTTTGGATTGTGATACTGGATCGCACGCGTCGCGGCTTGCTTCTGTTCCTGTTTTTCTCACTATTTGCATTTTGTCTGAACCTGGATGGGCCGGCGGATCTTTCTCTCGAAGGGTATCGGACCCTTTGTTTGTTTGGACTGTGTGTCAGCTTGTGGGCAACCAATGTGATTCCGTTGTCCATCACCAGTTTGATGGTCATTGGCGGGGTTCCAATGTTGGGCATCATGGAATCCTCACAGGTCTATTCCTTTTTTGGCAACAAAGCCGTATTTTTTATATTGGGGGCCTTCATCCTCTCGGCGGCGATGATTGCCAGTGGATTGAGTTCTCGGCTCTCGATGTGGTTTTTGGGGAAATGGGGAGACAGTCCCGTTCGTTTGGTCAGTAGCGTTTATTTTTTTTCAGCAGTCAGCTCTTGTTTCATGTCCGAGCATGCTGTGGCGGCTATGTTGTTCCCGCTGGTAATGGAGCTTGTCGGTATTTTGAAGCTTGAGCGTGGGAAGTCCCAGCTTGGGAAATCGCTGTTTTTTGCGCTCGGTTGGGGTTGTATCATCGGTGGTTCCATGACGGTTATGGGTGGAGCGCGCGTTCCACTGGCTGTCGAAATCCTTGAAAAAATCACTCATGGCGAACACTCTATTGGATTCGTGCAATACACAGCCTTGAGTTTTCCCTTGGTGTTTATCTTGCTTGCTACAGGTTGGGCGACTCTGGTTTTCCTGTTCACTCCAGAGCCAGTCGATACGAAACCAGTCTGTGACATTTTAAGAAAAAAATATGAGGACCTCGGCCGATTGAGTTTTCGCGAAAAAGGCGTTGCGGGGGTGATGATTTCCACCATAGTTTCCTGGTTTATTTATGGCGATGAATTAGGCATTGCCAACATTGCAATCGTAGCTACCGTTGTTCTGTTCATCCTGAATCTGATCAATTGGAAGATGGTGGATGAACATGTCAACTGGGCGATTATCCTCATGTATGGAGGAGCCATTTGTCTGGGGGATGTGATGGCGAGCACGGGAGCGGCCCATTGGTTGGCACAAAAATCTTTTGAAGGCGTTGTCGAGTCTTCAGGAATGTTTTTGATTGTCCTGGCCTTGCTTTCGACGATCTTCACCACCTTCATGAGCAATTCTGCAGTCATTGCCGTATTATTGCCACCTGCTGTTAGCCTTTGTGATGGTTATGGGATCAGCCCTGCGTTGGCGACTATGGCCATTGTGATTCCCAGCAACTTTGCATTCATTCTTCCGATTGCGACACCTGCATCGGCATTGGCCTATTCTTCCCGCTACATTCCGCTGGGAGACATGATGAAATCGGGCCTTCTGCTCAGCCTAATGGGAATGCTTGCCTTTTACTTTTTGCTGTTGCTGTACTGGCCTCTTTTCGGATTTCAATAGGCCGTCGATCAATCATCTACAGCATTTCCCTCCCAGGAAAAATCAAAAGCCCTGTCTTCCCGGATGGCCGTACGAATTTCTCGCATCCAATTTTGATAAAAGGCCGTATTGTGTATGCTGTTGAGGCGCAAAGCCAAAATTTCATTGGCTTGAAACAAATGCCGTAAATAAGCCCGCGAATAATTTTTGCAAGTATAACAATCACAGCCAGGGTCAATGGGGCGTTCGTCCCGGTTGAAACGCGCATTTTTTATATTGAGCTTGCCCGCCCGAGTGATGAGTGATCCGTTGCGGGCATTGCGTGTTGGCATGACGCAATCGAACATGTCGATGCCCATCCCCGAGCATTGTAAAAGATCTTCCGGCGTTCCCACTCCCATCAAATAACGTGGTTGGTCGTCCGGCAATAGAGGCGCAGTGTATTCAGCGATTTCGTACATCATCTCCTTTTCCTCTCCCACACTGAGCCCGCCGATGGCGTAGCCGGGAAAGCCAATTTCGACAGTTCCTTCTGCGCTGATTCTCCTCATTTTCTTGTGCATTCCACCTTGAACAATTCCAAACAGACCTTGTGTCTCGCTTGTCCCATGTGCAATTTTGCAACGCTTTGCCCAAGCCAAAGAAAGGCGCAGGGATTTCTCTGTTGTCCTTTCATCGGCCTCATGAGGTGTGGGTTCGTCCAGAGTCATGATGATATCGGCACCCAATGCCTGTTGAATCTCGATGGCTTTTTCCGGCGATATGAAATGCGGTGAACCGTCGATATGGGATTGAAACTTCGCACCCTCTTCAGTGATTTTGACAAGCTCTCCCAAGCTGAATATCTGGAAACCACCACTGTCTGTCAAAATGGGATGATCCCAATTCATGAATTTGTGCAGGCCACCCAGAGAAGCGATCAGTTCGTGTCCCGGACGTAAGTACAAATGGTATGTATTGCCTAAGATGATTTGTGCGCCGCATTGGATAATTTCCTCTGGGGTCAAGGATTTCACCGTTGCCAAAGTACCGACTGGCATGAAGGCAGGCGTTTCGATATCACCGTGAGTGGTTTTTAAAATACCCAGTCGGGCGCGACTGTGGCTATGCTGTTTGAGTATTTTGAATTCTGGCAAGTTAGAAGTTTCTTTCTAAACAAAGTAGGATTGTTTTTGCACGTGGGTGGTATACCTCACCGATCCTGTGTGCCTTTGTTGTCAGGGTTTTTGGGGAGATGCTTTTAGGACAACAGTTTTTCAAGCAAGGCTTTTTGCGTGTGCAGTCGGTTTTCGGCCTGGTCGAAAACAACGGAATGGGGACCGTCCAGAACATCGCCCGTGATCTCGTCGCCGCGATGGGCTGGCAAGCAGTGCATGACGATGGCTCCAGGGTTGGCCTGATCGAGTAACCTCTGATTGATTTGAAAAGGTTGCAGAAGTTTCTTTTTTTTCTCTTCCTCTGCCTCCATGCCCATGCTCACCCACACATCGGAGTAGATCACATCTGCGCCCTTCACAGCTTCCTCTGCCGAAGAGAAAAATGAAACGTTGCTGAGATGGGAAAAATCTTCAGTTCCCGGTGTAGCGCATTCTGGTGGCGTAGCAATGTTCAATTGAAAGTCAAACAGCTCAGCGGCCTCCATCCATGAATAGGTCATATTGTTGCCGTCACCCACGTAAGCGAGGCAGAAGTTTTCCGTTCGACCCAGTTTTTCTTTCAAGGTGAACAGATCGCACAAAACCTGAACAGGATGATTCTTGTCCGTCAAGCCATTGATGATAGGAATATTTGCATGCTCGGCGAGCAGTCGGGCCTCTTCAAAATCGTTATTGCGAATCATGATGCCATGCAAATAACGCGAAAGGACACGGGCCGAATCTTCGATAGATTCGCCTCGTTTTATTTGAAGTTGCTCGTCTGTCAAATACAAGGCATGGCCGCCCAACTCAAACATTCCAACTTCGAATGAGATGCGAGTTCGGGTTGAATTCTTTCTGAAAATCATTCCCAGTGACTTGCCCTGCAAAACAGGGTGAGGAATATTTTCGAGCCGTTCTTTTTTTAAGATCTCTGTTCGCTCCAGAAGATCAAGGATTTCTTGGCGGTTGAGATCGGCTAACTTGAGGAAATCTTTTTTCACGATCAGTCGCTCTCCCCAAAAATTTCAATGAATGCAAGATCAACCGCTTTCACAACAAGGTCGATCTGTTTTTTTGTCGCAGTCAATGGCGGAAGGAAACGCAGGATGTCGCTTTGAATACAATTGACCAATACCCCGTTACGCATGCACTCGTTCACTATCCCCGCACCCGGTCGATTCAGTTGGACGGCTAACATCAATCCTATGCCACGCACTTCAGTGATGCTGGAATGACGTTTTGCCAGCTGATTGAGTTTTTGCATGAAGTAATCGCCCTTTTTTTTAACATCCTCCAAAAAGCGTTTTTTCGAGATCACCTTTAGAGATGCCAGTCCCGCAGAGCAAGCAAGTGGATTGCCGCCAAAAGTTGCCGCGTGTGTTCCGGGTACAAAAGATTTCATGACTTTATTTGTCGCTCCCATGGCACCGATTGCAAGCCCGCCACCCAAAGCTTTGGCGAAGGTGATGATATCGGGTTTGACTCCAAAATTTTCGTAAGCGAATAATTTTCCCGTGCGACCGAATCCCGTTTGCACTTCGTCGAATATCAATAGCGCACCTGATTTTTGGCAAAGCTTTTTCATCGCTTTGAAGTATCCCTTGTCAGGCATATTGACCCCGCCTTCTCCCTGCACAGGTTCTACCATAACCGCGCAGGTTTTGGGCCCCATTGCTTTTTCCAAAGCTAAAATGTCATTGAAGGGAACGTATTTGAATCCCGTCAATAAAGGTGCAAAGCCAACATGAAATTTTTTCTGTGCCGTTGCCGAAAGAGAAGCGATGGTTCGTCCATGAAAAGATCGGTCGAAGGTGATGATTTCTTTCCTTCCCGTTTCGCTACGGTCAAAGAAATATTTACGCGCCAGTTTGAAGGCAGACTCGTTGGCCTCGGTGCCGCTATTACAAAAGAAGAATTTGTCGGCGAAACTCAAGCGCGTCAATTCACTTGCCAACTGCGATTGCTGTTCGATGTGGTACAAATTGGACACATGGAGCAGGCGACCGGCTTGCTCCTGAATCGCTTTCACAATTGCAGGGTGGCAGTGACCGAGATTGTTGACCGCAAGGCCTGAGACGAAATCGATATAATGATTGCCCGAACGATCCCAAACTTCGGCACCTTTTCCCCGATCCAACGCAATGGGAAAACGACCGTAGGTGCGGGCAACGTGGTTGTCTGTTAGGGCAATGACATCTTCATTATTTTTTATTTTCATTGGGAATCATATATAGTTTAAAGGTGAAGTGCGCAAATTAGCATAAATTTCCAATAAAATCTTATGAAAATTTCCTCTTAATTTGAATTGGATCAATAATTTGGACTCTAAGGATCAACAATTGCGTCGAGGCTTCTCGAATGTGTGGGACACTTTTTGTGACAGTATGTTCCCCCAGTCTTGTATTTATTGCGAAGGGGCAAGGATTGATGGTGGGAATTTCCTTTGCGGGGATTGTCGCGAGGCTATTCAGTTCTTAACGGAAGCACTTTGTCACACTTGTGGTGCGCCTGCGGATATTTCTTATGATTTCCCACGCGAGGATTTCCAATGCGGGCTTTGCCGGAAGAAACCTTTCGTCTTTGATCGAGCGCGGTCTCTGGGGCGTTACGATACCGTCCTGAAGGAATTGATTCATTTTTTCAAATATCGCCCGCAACGGGGTGTTGTTTCTGAAATCAGCTCTCTGCTGGATCGCTATTTCCCTTATAGAGGGGATGAATTAAAGGGCTTTTGGGTTCTTCCTGTTCCTCTGTATAAAAATAAATTGCAAGAGAGACAATTTGATCAGGCTCATTTGATAGCCGATTTGATTGCCAAACGGTTTGATTTGCCCATGGGGCGAGAATGGCTCATCAAGAACAGGGACACTGGGCCGCAAGCGAAGAAAAATAAAACCGAACGGGTTAAAAATGTGAAGGGTGCCTTTTCGGTAATGGATAAAAATATATTGGTGGGCAAGGACCTGATTTTAGTGGACGATGTGTTCACTACCGGGGCTACCGTGAACGAAGCGTCTAAAATGTTGAAACGATCAAATTGCGGGCGCGTATTTGTTTTTACTCTGGCGCGAGCATGATGGAAAAAGAGGACATGAACTCAAAGAAGTCTTCGACGTGGACGGTGTACATTATTGAAGCGGAGTCGGGGAAACTGTACACGGGTATTACAACGGACCCTGAACGCAGATTGAAAGAACATATGAGCGGAAAGAAGGGGGCGAGGTATTTCCGACTCTCCAAGCCGGTCAAAATAATCTACCGGGAATCTTTCCCGGATCGGTCTTCGGCTTCCATCCGCGAGGCTCAAATCAAGAAAATGAAACGTTCGGAAAAACTCTACTTAGCAGGTCAGGCCGGCTGTCAATAATTTTCTATTTAAGTATGGGGACTGTATTTGCTGTCCCGCTCCGGCGGGAATTTTTCTATGCAGAAACTTTCGATTGCGTCCGAATTATTGTAAATGCTAGTGTCGCACAACCTCTGACCACTGGTGCCTCGTTAATTATTCCCATTCGATGGTGCCGGGAGGTTTGGAGCTGATATCGAGTACGACTCGATTGATGCCACGGACTTCGTTGATGATGCGATTGGAAATATTGCCTAACAGATCGTAGGGCAGGCGCGCCCAGTCGGCGGTCATGCCATCGGCACTGGTCACAGCCCGGATAGCAGCTACATTTTCGTAGGTTCTGGAGTCGCCCATGACACCAACGGTTTTGACAGGGAGCAGGACCATGAAGGATTGCCAGAGCTTATCGTAGTATCCCGCTTTTTTGATTTCTTCCAGTAAAATAGTATCTGCCGCACGTAACACGTCCAAGCCTTCGTGAGTGATGGCACCTAAAATACGAATTGCCAGCCCGGGGCCGGGGAAAGGTTGGCGTTGGAGAATGTCTTCGGGAATGCCGAGTTCTCTTCCTAGCAATCGCGCCTCATCTTTAAAAAACTCGCGAAGCGGCTCGATCAGTTTCATTGCCATTTTTTCAGGCAGTCCGCCGACATTGTGATGCGATTTGATAACCGCCGAAGGCCCGCCCTTGAAGGAGACCGATTCGATCACATCTGGATACAAAGTGCCTTGGGCCAGAAAATCAAATTGCCCGAGTTTTTTGGCTTCAGCTTCGAAGGTTTCGATAAATACATTGCCGATGATTTTCCGTTTTTGCTCAGGGTCGGTCACGCCTTTCAGACGTTCCAGAAAAGTTTCAGCCGCGTCCACGACAACCAGGTTGAAGTGAAAATTATCGCGAAAGGTTTTTTCGACTTTGTCCCTTTCTCCAGCCCGGAGGAGTCCGTTGTCGATAAAGATACATGTCAGCCGGTCTTCGATAGCTTTATGAACCAATACCGCAACAACTGAGGAATCGACTCCGCCACTCAAGCCACAGATGACACGGGAATCGCCTGCTTGTACTCTCACCGCTTCGATAGTGCTTTCAGCGAGAGATTCCATTTTCCAATTGCGTTCACATTGGCAAATACGGAAAAGAAAATTATCGATGATCTGCCTTCCTTCAACGGTGTGAACGACTTCTGGGTGAAACTGAAGCCCATAGATTTTCGTTTCGGGATTTTCAACAGCGGCGATGGGTGAATTGCTTGTATGCGCCGAGGCTCTGAATCCGGGTGGCAGTTTAGAAATGCGATCACCGTGGCTCATCCAGACGATTGTTTCATTTTTGACATCTTCAAATAACGGAGATGTTTCTGGAATGATCAGACTTGCACGACCGAATTCGCGTTTTTCTGCCGGATCGACTTTCCCTTGCAGGAGGTGAGTGAGCAATTGGAAGCCATAGCACACACCAAGCACAGGAACGCCCATTTCAAAAATACGCGGGTCGCATAAAGGGGCTTCCGGTTCCAGAACGCTGGAGGGGCCACCTGACAAGATGATCCCACGCGGTTTTAATTTCTGGATATCCTCCCATTTTGTCGTGCAGGGATGAATTTCGCAATACACCTGTGCCTCGCGAATTTTTCGAGCGATGTTTTGTGTGTACTGTGATCCATAATCAATGATCAGGATTTTTTGGTCGTGTAATTTATCGGTCATTTGGAGATACGATTCAGGGCTTTAAAAGAGGTCATTCGGTTTGATAATTGGGTGATTCCTGGGTGACAATCACGTCGTGGACGTGGCTTTCTTTCAAACCTGCGGCGGTAACGCGAATGAATTTTGCGTTTTGACGCAGAGCTTCGATGTCTTTGGCTCCACAGTAACCCATGCCTGCACGCAGTCCGCCAACCATTTGGTGGACGGTGAAAGAAAGTGGGCCGCGAAAAGGGATGCGTGCTTCGACCCCTTCGGGAACCAGTTTACTTTCGGAAAGCTCACGATCTTGAAAATAGCGGTCGCTGGAGCCTTGGCTCATGGCGGCGACCGATCCCATGCCGCGATATTCTTTGTAGCTTCGGCCTTGAAATAAAATTTTCTCTCCGGGACTTTCTTCACAACCAGCGAATAAAGATCCGATCATTACCGTAGAGGCACCCGCGGCAATGGCCTTGGTGATCTCGCCGGAATTTTTGATGCCACCATCTGCAATGATAGGAATATTTTTTCTACTGGCCGCTTTAACGCAGTCGGCGATTGCCGAAATCTGTGGAACTCCAACGCCTGAAACGACACGAGTGGTGCAGATAGAGCCGGGGCCGATGCCAACCTTTACCGCATCTGCTCCCGCTTTTATCAGTGCCAGAGTGCCTTCTGCTGTTGCCACGTTGCCGCCGATGATGGGCAGATCAGGGAATGCTTTTTTTGCTCGGCGCACCGTTTCTAAAACGCCTTCAGAATGACCATGAGCACTGTCGATGACCAGAACGTCGAGACCGACTTTGATGAGTGATTCGATATGCTCTTCCTGATTTTCTTTCACCCCGAGAGCGGCACCAACTAACAGTCGTCCTTGTTTGTCCTTTGCCGCATTTGGAAATTTTTCAGATTGTTCGATGTCTCGAATGGTGAGCAGTCCTTTCAGGTTACCTCTTTTGTCAACGACGAGCAGTTTCTCAATGCGATTGTCGTGCAAAAGTTTCTTCGACGTTTCCATCGGTGTCCCTGTGGAAATGGTGACCAGATCGCGAGTCATCAAACTGCTGACGGGTTTATTGACATCGGTCTCAAAACGCAGGTCGCGATTGGTCAATATTCCCACAGGCTTGTTTCCCTCAACGATTGGGATGCCTGAGATGTTGTATTTTTTCTTGATCTCCAGAGCTTTACCAACGGTTTCTTCGGGGCCCATGGTGATAGGGTCGGGGACCATAACGCTCGTGGCGCGCTTGACGCGGTCTACCATCTTGCGCTGTTCTTTAGGGTCGAGATTGCGGTGAATGATGCCGATGCCACCTTCGAGTGCAATGGCTATGGCGAGTGACCATTCGGTGACTCGGTCCATTGGTGCGCTGATCAAGGGACAGTTCAATTGAATTTGACGGGTCAGTCTGGCTTTGACACTGACAGACGTGGGCAGTACTTTGGAATGCGCTGGCAGGAGAAGGACATCGTCAAAAGTAAGGTAAGTTTTAATTTTTTCCGGTTCGATCATGATAGCTCGGTGTGTTGAAATTTTATGTTCGAAGAAGAAACTGAAGGACGCATTTTACTGAAATCTTTTCTAAAAATATAACACGGGCTTCAGATATTTGTTGAAAATGTTGTCCTCTTTCAATGCTATTGGAAGAGAAAACGATTCATTTATTTTCAGAGTGGCAATTCCCATTCCTGAAAGGACGTGTTGAATAAGGTCCTGAGGGGGATTCCCTCAAAATTACCTTATAGGGGAAATCCAAATAGAAACCCCCCATTCCTTCGAGTCTGGCGAGGATTGCTTGATCAACTCGGAGGAAGGGGGGTCAAAGAACTTTTTGACTTGAATAGTTCAGTCAAACTTTTCAGGAGCAACCAGAGGTTGCGCCACAGGTCATGCATTTCATGCAGGTGCCGTTTCGAACCAGGGTCAGGGACCCGCACTCGGAACAAGGGTCACCTTCGTAACCTTTCATTTTTGCGATGGCCGTAGCTGAGGCACTGTCCTTTGCGGCTTGCAAAGTTGCAACTCCCAAGGTCGTCGCCGGGGCTATTTTTTCCCCCTTTGCGGCACCATTCCCGTTCCCATTTCCATTCCCATTCCCATTCCCGTTATGGCCATTGCCATTGGTATTGGCGGGGCTTGCGTCGGTTTTAACAGGTTGTGCGACTGCGACTCCGGCAACGGCTTCCGCTGTTGTTTCAGAAGAAGGCTTGGCAGTGGCAGGCTCGGAAGAAGCGGGTGATGATACTTTCTTGTCGGAGCTAGGCTCTGTTTTACCTATGGCATCAGATCGAACATCTTCTTCGGTGACTTGTGCCAGGTCGGTGCGCCCCAGGTAATTGATTGCCAATTCCCTGAAAATATAATCGATGGTCGAGGTCGACATGCTTATGGATTGATTTCCAGAAACAAAGCCGTTGGGCTCGAAGCGAGTGAAAATGAAGGAATCAACGAACTCCTCTAGCGGCACTCCGTACTGCAGACCCATGGAGATAGAAATCGCAAAGCAGTTCATCAAGCTTCGGAAGGCGGCACCTTCCTTATGCATATCGATGAATATTTCGCCCAGACTTCCATCTTCGTACTGTCCCGTTCGCAAATAAAGCTTGTGGCCGCCGATCATGGCTTTTTGGGTATAGCCGTCACGACGATGTGGTAATGCGCGTCGTTTGCGAACGTTTTGTATGACTTTTGCTGCAATTTTAAGAGGTTGTTTGTCCTCGAAATCTTCCTCTTCCAGTCTCTTGAAGTCTTCCGTTGCTACATTGTTTAGAGGTTGACTCAATTTGGAGCCGTCCCGATAAACAGCCGTTCCTTTCAATGCCAGTTTCCAGGAAAGCATATGTGCTTTCTCTACATCGTCGAGCAATGCATCGTTTGGCATATTGATGGTTTTGGAAATCGCGCCAGAAAGAAAAGGCTGGCTCGCCGCCATCATTCGAATATGAGCTTCGGGCTTGATGAACCGTTGCCCGTACTTGCCACACTTGCTTGCGCAGTCGAAAACGGGGTAATGCTCGGGTTTGAGATGAGGTGCATTTTCGACAGTCATGGTTCCGCAGATAGCGTCATTTGCTTTACTGATCTCCTCGGAACTAAAGCCGAGGGAGGCAAGCATATTGAAGTCAAAACGGTTCAATTGATCGCGGTCGAGTCCGAGCTGGTTGACGCAGAAATCCTCGCCTAATACGAATTTGTTGAACGCAAAGGTAATGTCGAAAGCCTTGGGAAGCTCGGCTTGAATGCTATCTAAGGCAGACTCAGTGAAGCCTTTCTCTTTTAATGCCTGGAGGTTGATGCCAGGGGAGGTTTCCATGTTCCCTGAACCCACGCAATAATCGACAATGTCTTTAGTCTGCTCGGGAGAATAGCCCAGTTTTCTGAGCGCGCCGGGGACGGATTGATTGATGATCTTGAAATAGCCACCGCCTGCGAGTTTTTTGTATTTGACGAGAGCAAAATCAGGCTCGATGCCTGTTGTGTCGCAATCCATCAATAGTCCGATCGTGCCCGTTGGCGCGATGCAGGTGGTTTGTGCGTTGCGGAAACCATTTTTTTCGCCAAGCTCAAGAGCATCCCGCCATTCTTTCTTAGCGGCATCCAAGATGTAGTCGATGCAAAATTTTGGGTTGATGCCTTGCGGGAAAATTGTCAATCCCTCGTATTCCTGAGGGGTTGCACAACTAACAGCGCGGGCATGGTTCCGGATAACGCGTAGCATATGTTTTTTGTTTTTCTCATATTGCTGGAAGGGACCCAATTCGCTAGAGATCTCAGCCGACATTGCGTAAGCAGAACCGGTCAGCATGGCTGTGATGGCACCACAAATAGAGCGGCCCTGTTCGGAGTCGTAAGGGATACCCATTACCATCAACAAAGCTCCCAGATTGGCGTAGCCAAGGCCCAGCGTTCGGTACTCAAAGCTTTTTTGAGCAATTGCTTCGTTGGGGAACTGCGCCATGATGACGGATATCTCGAGCGTCAAAGTCCACAGTCGGCAGGCATGCCGGAACTCTTCTATCCGAAAGGTGCAGGCTTCTTCGTCGTAAAATTTTATCAGGTTGATAGACGCGAGATTGCAGGCGGTATCGTCCAGAAACATGTATTCCGAGCAAGGGTTGGATGCGTTGATTCGACCGCCCTCGGGGCAGGTGTGCCATTCGTTGATGGTGGTGTCGAATTGCAGACCCGGATCGGCACAAGACCAAGATGCCTCGTTGATCTTATCCCACAAGTTTCGCGCCTTCATCGTTCGTATTGTGGCACCGTCGGTGCGGCGTGTTAGATTCCAATCATCGTCGCATTCCACAGCTTGTAAAAATTCATTGCTCAAACGCACGGAGTTGTTCGAATTTTGACCGGATACCGTTAGATAAGATTCAGAGTTCCAGTTGGTGTCCAACTCTTCAAATTGAACTTCCTTGAAACCTTGCTTGGCCAGTTGAATCATCCGATAGATATAATTTTCGGGGATAAAAGATTCAGTGGCTCTGCGTACGGCTTTGCGTAATTTTTTATTTTTCTTCAGGTCGAATCGAGTGGATTCGGATTCGTCGGAGTTCCAGCAGGAATCTAAAATATTTTTCAGGTGTTTTCGACAAACACGGCTTCCCGTCGCAAGTGCGGCAACTTTTCTTTCTTCTTTTACTTTCCATTCGACAAATTCTTCGATGTCAGGATGGTCCGCATCAAGGGTCACCATTTTAGCGGCGCGTCGAGTGGTGCCTCCCGATTTTATAGCACCTGCGGCACGGTCTCCAATTTTCAGAAAACTCATTAAACCCGATGATTTGCCACCGCCAGAAAGCGGTTCTCCCGATCCACGCAGGGATGAAAAATTACTCCCCGTGCCGGAGCCATATTTGAACAGACGGGCTTCTTGACGCCATAAATCCATGATACCGCCATCGCCCACGAGGTCGTCCTTAACGGACATAATAAAGCAGGCATGCGGTTGAGGTCGTTCATACGCACTTTTGGAGCGCATCAGTTGACCGGATTCTGGATCAAAATAATGATGTCCTTGTGAGGGACCTTCGATTCCATACGCCCAGTTCAGGCCTGTGTTGAACCATTGCGGGGAATTGGGTGCGGCCATTTGACGAACCAGCATGTATTGCATTTCGTCGAAGTAGGCACGAGCGTTTTCTTCGTTTTCAAAGCATTTATTCTTCCAGCCCCAATAAGTCCAGCAACCGGCTAAACGGCGAAAGACTTGACGTGCGTCTGTTTCACCCGTGAATCGTTTGTCTGTGGGAAGAGATACAATTCCCTCAGGGTTGCCTTCAGAAGCCTGGAGCCAGTCTGGAATGCCTTCTTCTTTTTTACTTTTTAAGCTGGCAGGAATACCGGCTTTGCGGAAGTATTTTTGGGCGAGTATATCCACCGCAACCTGAGACCAGAAGTCAGGGGCCATCACTCCCTCGATAGAGGACACGACAGAACCATCTGCATTCGTTATCTTCGAGGTGCGTTCTACAAATTTGATCCCCGTATAAGGGTCTTTCTGATCTTGGGTAAAATTCCGATGGATTAACACAAAAACCTCCGCATATCTTTCTTCCTATTCTAATAGCCTGTTTGATGTTTGATCTTGTTTCTATTGGCTGTCAATTATTTACTGATTGTGCCGATAACTCAATATTCCACAATATATTGCGGTTGCTGAACACTTTAGCACTATATGTTGGGTTGTCAACGGCTTTTTGTCTATTTTTTCCTAGGCGCATAACTCCCAATAATTAAAGGGTTAACAGCGCATATATATTTACTGTGTATGTATTTTAATGTGTGGAATTTTTACGCATGGGGGCCATTTAGCCTTGTTATTTCTGGCTGAAAGCGAGGTGACCCTGCGCAGAACTTTATTTTTCGCGGGTTGAAAAGGTAGGCTTTTAAAAGCTTATTTTTCAACCACTTCCATTTTGACTTTTCCGATGAATTCCATCAGTCGGATGGGGGCCGTCTCTTCTTCCTCTAAGAGCTTGATATGTGAGGCGTCTACCCGATTTTGCCCGAGTGTCGGGTCCAAAGCGCGCCACTCTCCTACATAGACTTCTGGCCAAGCATGATAAAGAAACCCTCCGTCTTTTTCTGAGTAGACGAGTCCATTGACGATTTTGGTGGGGATGCCAACGGAACGCGCGATGGCGGCGAATAAATAGGTGTGGGATTGGCACTCGCCGCGTCGGTTCCGCAATGCGTCGAGAGCGGTGGCTGAGTCGACGAGTGCTTTTTCCAAATTGCTATCGACCCAGAGGTTGATATCTTTTGCGGCCTTCCAGGCGTCGCTATTGTCTTCCACTAATTCTTTACCGAGAGCGCGGATCATGGCGTGATTAGATTGGACTTGTGGTGAATCTTCGAGATAGCGCGAGAAAGCAGGATCGGTCACGGGGAACTTGATCTTCTTTGTGGGTTCTTCAAGCTCTGCATCCACTTGTACAATTGTGGTGTGACTGCCGTCTTCCACCTTTTGAGAATGAATGATTTTTTGTCGATGGTCTTCAGGGATCAAATCTGCGCGGCTCAATTGGCGAAATTGAAAAGTCTGACTTTTGAGTTCTCGTGGATTTTTAATGGGCTTGGCAATTTTAACCAGACTGAAGGTGATGAAACTACTTACAGAAAAGATTTCATCGCCAAGGTCTTTGGCTTTTCCTTCGGGTTCCCATATTGAGTTGAAGCCGTTGCCAGTTGTTTCTTTTAATATTTCCCCATCTGCGGTGATCCATGTACGACTTTCCATGCCGGACATATTTTGATAGATGATATAGGTTTCTCGTTTCTCACCTTGGATTTCCAAAAGTTCCTGACCTTGAATATCGTATTTCAATGGACTCAACATCTGGAACGATTCTGTCATCAATGGCAATTCCCCTTTGCGTCCGGGAACCAAGCCTTCGCGCACAATCTTGTCGATGTAATTTGCAGAGATGAAAAATTCTGGAACGAATGATAACGAACGCTCTCGATCAAATCCTTCACCCCGAACTCGGTAGATGAATCGGTCGCCTTCGACCCGGCCTTGTATGCGTTGCCGACTTCCCATGATCTCCTGTAACAGTGAGAAATCAATCAAGGTTCCTTTTGCATTGAGGTGACTGGTCTGGGTGAATGTGGTGGACTGGTCGATGCCTTCCGAACTCATTCTGAGGTAAGTTTTTGAAGTCACGGTTTTCCCCTTGGGTCCTGCAACCGTTTGCGAATGAGTAAAACCGATTTTTTTGTCTTTGAAGTAAATCCCAAGCCAATGATCTCCTGCAAATGCGGGTAGGGCGTATAAAAGGTAAAATAGGGATAAGAAAAGATATCGTAAAACTTTAGGGGGAAACAAATCTCTACTCCTTTTGTATTCGTTGCTAACGGTTTGCCGTGTCTAAAAATCCGTTAGGAAAGTATTTTTATATCCTTATAATATAACGTGGTTTTTTATTGGTGAAATTATTAATTCCAAGTGACAACAATCATGCGAGATTTTCCGAAAAAAATACTTTTCCTTTGCACGGGTAATTCTTGTCGAAGTCAGATGGCGGAAGGCTGGGCGCGCAATCTTCGTGGAGATACTTTGCAAGCCTATTCGGCAGGCTTATCGGCGCAGGGACTCAACCCGAGAGCGGTTCAGGTTATGAGTGAGGCTGGGGTGGATATTTCAGGCCAGCAATCACAGAGGGTCGAAGAGGTGGCGGAGATCGAGTTTGATTATGTGGTCACCGTTTGTGGTCATGCGAATGAACACTGTCCCTATTTCCCGGGAGCCACTAAGATCATTCATAACGGCTTCGACGATCCGCCTCGTTTGGCGCAAACGGCCAAGACCGAAGAGGAAGCGTTGTCACATTTTCGGCGTGTGCGCGATGAGATTCGTTCCTTTATAGAAACATTACCGGAATCTTTGGAGAAATTATAGTGATGAAGCCCCTCAGGATTTTTACGTTGTTTGTGATTAGCACGATGCTTCCCATTTCCGCACAGGGAGAGGTTGCTGAAAAGGGCAAGGCTTTTCGTGTTGCTATCGTTGGCGATACGGGGATCGGTGAACGTGCCTATCGGCCTGGATTTTTAGCGGTTCAAAAAGCATTGCGCGAAAGCGAGCCGGATTTATTGGTTCATCTGGGAGATTTTGTGTATCAGCCGCAATTTTTTCCTTCCGACTGCAAACCCAAATACATTCGCGAGGTCAAGGAAACTTTGGTCGATCCCTTTCCTGCGCGTTTGTTTGTTGCGGGGGATAATGATCTGCCTCCTGAAAAGTGGAAACCCAAGGCTTCGGGTTGCTGGAATAAAATTGCGGTGATGGGAACGGCATTAGATGCTATTCCTGCAAAAGATTCTTTACCTCACCCACGTGCATTGGAAGGGACATTGACTTTGGGGCCGGTGCTGTTTGGGGTTGTTGATAATTATCCCTGGAAAGACCCTGCGGAATGGCTTGCTCCACGTATCGAAAGTGCGCGCAAAGCGGGAAAATGGGTGGTGCTGGTCTATCACGAGCCTGCGGTCACGACGGCATGGTTCGTTGATAAACGAAAAACGGCTTTGAAGGAAGTCAATGACTTGAAGCCAGACCTCACCTTCTCGGGCAATCAACATTCCTACGAACGTTTTTACCCAATGACCGGGCCGGAAAAAGAGGGTGCCTTGTCCGTTTTGAAATCAAATTCATATTATAAGGGGCAAGGGACGACCCATATCGTTTCGGGCGGAGGAGGAGCCTTGCTCAAACCCTTTGCGGATATGCAAAAGAAAGCCAGTAAGACGGCACCTCCCGAAGTTTTTAATGCACTCGCCAAACGTGCCTTGATGAATCATTTTGTGATTCTCGATATCACGCCAGAAAAGATTGTCGGCACAACCTATCGAGTGTGCGCCAACCCAGCGGGAGAAGAAAATCCACGTTGGAAGTCGCATAAAAAGTTTTGGAAAGGCATTCGACTGGAATGTGATGGCAAAGCCCCTGGAGTGGAATCTTTTGACCGCTTCGAAATCACAAGGAAGGATTGATCTTTCTAAAACTGGGAATCAACCATCGACGAGTCGCCTCTGAAGTGAGCAGGCAGTTTTAGAAGCAACGCATCAGCGCATCGCTTTGCTCGAATCGATCTTCTTGAAACCGACGGGGATTTGCGGCGGTTTGGGCAGGCCCACGGCTTTCAGGTATTCGTCAAAAGCGGGATCGTTGTATATCTCGTTTGGGATAGGATAGCTTTCCCGATTGCGCATGAAAGACTCATAACCGTCCTCTTCCGATTCGTCGGACAATCCATACTCTTTCTTAAATTCTGGCGGTATGTCCACATTGTTTTCGAGCAGGTAATTGGTGATCGCCGGTTCCATAAAAACATGAGAAGGAAGTTTCGCCAGAGGGTGCGTGGGGATAAGCTCCCGGGCGCGTTTGGGCGGCTCCGGTCGTTTGAATTTTTTACGCGGGTGGGCAAGAGGTTGGGTTCTTGCTTTCTCCGGTTGGGCTGGACTCATCACTTTGGGCTTTGCATTTGCCATAGGCGCAGTGGGTGTGTAGTCCCCCAACCCGATGATACGGATGGTGCTACCAGCAACTTTTTCATTCCACATTTCCAATTTGGAAAAATCTTTCAGCAGTTCACTGACCAGTGTTTTCCAATCCGACGCCTGCAGATTTGCGGGGATCGGAGGCGAACCTAGGGGGGCATTGATTTTTTGAAAACAGTAAAAGAGAATGTTTTTTTAATTTGTAATTTGTTTGATCGGATTGATGCTAGATGTTCGCCTGACTATTCTCTTGTTTGATCCAATTATCAAAATTTTTACGTTGTTGATTGAATAGAATATATTTAAATGAATTTTTGTCTAAGCAATACAATGAATGCCTGATGCGGGTAAAAGGGTTCATCGTATAGCTACCTTCCTTATAGAGGTAATCGCTATATTTATCGATTGTGGCTTTATTTTTTTCTAAACTAAGGCGCAATTCACCGATTGTAAAAGGTTTGCTCTGTACATTTCCGTACAAACGTTGAATTTCGGATACAAAATTATCAATATGCTCGGGGACGAAAACAAAATCTGAATCTGAGAAACTTGCGTTTGCAAGGTGAAAACAATTGAAGGCATTCAATTCTTCTGAGTCTATGATTGAGTCTTTTGATTTTTCTTCCCGGATTGAATCACTGGTTTCTTTGAGTGATCCAAATTCTTGGTCGGCGATTTCAAATAGAGCGGCTAGTCTGTTGATTCTTCTTTTCAAAGATGTGGGGACATTTTTCTTGTACTTAATCGCATGGTCCAGGACGCTCCAGGCATCTTGAATATTAGTTCTGATTTGGACTTCAAACTGAAAATCTTCATAATTTTTATTTTCAGCCGTTTTAGTTCTATGGGTTGCGAGCTTTAAGTCTAAATGTAACCCCTTGTATCCAAATGTGTTTTCACTGGTCTCCAATTTTAAAGATTTATTTGTAACGCCGATCACCTCAAATTCTTTTGAAAGGAGTTCTTCTATAGTGTCAATTTCTTTTTCATAGAGGCAAATGACCCGGATTCCTATTAAGTCGGTGATATGCTTTTCGATGTTATAGTCTTCTCCCTTCCGCTCTAGGTCAGTTAGGTATTTTAGTTTAAATTTGCTAATTGATTCGTTGCATTCCTTTACCCTGGAAATAACTTCTGGATTACTTATTTCGTTGTTAAATTTTAGAATGGAATGAATCGTGTCTTTGAAATATCTTGCAGCTCCTTCGAGTTTAGAGTTGTTAGTATTGTAGTAAGCAATGAAGCGAGCTTTTTTTTCGTCATAATTAACCGATGGCATCAGAGTCCTCCCACCTAGCGTGAATATTGAATGCTTAAAAGAAGAAGCTTTGATGCGCCCCTAGATTTATAGACACCTTGTTGTTTCATTTTTTGCTGTCGTTTGTAGTCGATGAGAGACAGTATCGCATTTTACCGTGTTTTTGTTTTGGGATATAGAACAGCTCAATATAAATGAATCGAAGTTTTTTAAAAAGATCAATTGAACACAAATATTCCTGTCGTTCATTATTTGGCCCTTTCCGCCTCTCTGTTGTGGTCGGTGGACTTAAGGAGAGGAATTGGGGACGGTGGTGGTAGCTTCATGGAATTTTACCAGAGTCTCATGGGGACTTTGGATGCTTTATGGGACTTTAGGGGGAACGTATTTGGGCCGATAAGAAAGGATTGGTTTTGTAAAACTTTACTGGGTTCGGGAAATGCTGGGAAAAATCATCAAAATTTCAGTGCTTGGATTGGTACTTTTTTTTGCAAGTAGCTATTTGGCATGGCTCCATTATGAGCCGATGCTAAAAGCGAAGTGGGCGGAAATTAAGGAAAAAGATCCTGACAAGCATGCTGTGATGAGTGAAGAGTTAAAATCTTTTCATTTTACGAAGGCGAGAGCTTTGTACGATGAAGTAGATGCAATGACTTATGAGGAAGTTTTAGAACTCCGGCACAAGAATTTTTACAAGAAACGAAGGAAAGATAAAGAATTTCGTATCGCAGAGTGGGAAAAAGAATTGGAACTGCGGGCCAAGACTAAAGAGAGTCGCGCCGAAATTCATCAAAGTAAAGAGAATGCATTGAAGGGATTGAGAACTGACAAAGATTTCAAGACCGCGCAAGCTTTTTGGGAAAAGGCGAGTCCCCTTGAAAAGGGTGTGCTTTTGCGGTTCAATTGCGCGAAGTATCTGGAAAAAGAACGCTTGAGGTCACAACTTCGGTCTCACTCTCCCGAACTTCCATCTGTGGCTATGCAGTTGTCCCCTCCCAGAGGTTGGGTTTTGTCACCATCAGATTATTGCGCTCAATTGATTCCCGATTTGCTTGAAAAGGAGGATGTTCTTCGACTGATTGGCACCCTCAAAAAGGAGATGAACTATTTTTACTTCACTGAGATGATGGCGGAAATTGGTATTGCGCAGAGTGATGTCTATACATTTGATTCGCAGTTAGATTATATGTCCTCAGGTTTTTCGGATTCATAAAAATGCTTTTCTTCATGATTCATTCTTCGCTGGCATCTCCGGCTGGCATTTGTTAGTGTGACAATCCAGATTTATCCTTTCCATAAATAAAGATATTGTCATTTTTCAGCAAAGCAACATAGAGACACTTCATCTATCTCTTGTCCTGTTTTAGTCATTTTGAAATGAATAAAGTAAATCAATTTCGTTGGCATGGGTTTTGGATTTTCTGTATTGCTATTCTTACCCGGTGTTTGTACTTTTTCCAGTATCAGGAAAATCCTTATTTTGACCATTACAACGATTTCACCGACTCTCTCCACTTCGATCTTGGCGCGCAAAGTTTTGCCAATGGCGACTGGCTAGCCACTGCCCCTTTCACTCATTTTGCGCCCTTATACAAATACTTTTTAGGAATCATTTATTGGGTGACGGGAAGAGACCTGCCAATCCTTTGGTGCGTTCAATTTTTTTTCGGTGCCCTCACGGTTCTATTCATTTTTTTGATCTGCAAGCATCAATTCAATATAAGAACCGCCTGGATTGCCGGTCTGCTTTATAATTTCCACGGTCCGGTATTGATGTATGAGGGGTTGATATCTCCTGCTTTCTTGATCGCCTTTTTGGGGGTCACTTCTTTATACGCTTTGATAAGGTTGCCTCGGTCACCATCGTGTTTTCGTTTGATAACGACTGCCATTCCGGTGGCTTTATTTGTCCAATGCCGACCGAATGTCTTGATTGTTTTTGTGTTTGTCCTGATTTTTTTTCTGCGCTGGTTTGAGAAAGGTTTTCTGAGTGGCATTTCAATCAAATCCTTATTTTCATCGAAAGAAACGCGCAGACTTTTGTTGCAAAAGCTTTGCTCATGGCCAAAGTCAGTATATGCGGGCATTTCAAAGGATTCAAAACGCCTGGTTTTCATCGTATTCCTGTTTTGCCTCCCGGCCTTGATTCAGGCTTACATTGTTCAGGGAAAATTTGTTCTTTTCTCATCGCAAGGATCTGCGGCGTTTCTTCAAGGCAACCAGCCCGCCCATTTAGGAATGGGTTATGATCCTGCCGTTCGTTTTACGGGTGACGAGCAACTAGGAGTTGGTGAAACCCTGTTGATGCTAACGTCTCGTTTCATCGAATCTCCAGCAGAAATGGCTTTTCTGTACGCCAGGAAAACTTACTTTCTCTTTTGTTCCTTTCAGGTTCCTGATGATTACGATTTCAAATTATTTCAGGAATTCTCCTTTTTACTACAAACGCCTCTTTCAAATTTTGGGATGATGTCTTCCCTCGGCCTGGTTGGGTTTGCACTGGGGATGAGAGAATTTCGTCGCCGACGCCTGCTGTACGCGTACAGCGTTGGCATGGCGGTGGGAGCATTGCTGATTGTCATCATGGCCCGCTACAGGATTCCTGTTCTCCCTTATTTTGCTATCTGGGCCGGCTTCACCCTCGACCGCATTGCGAGTTGGCATGAGAGCAAACGCTATGTGAGATCAGCCGTTGGCACAGTGTCTGTTGCCGCCTTGTTTACTTTTCTCAATTCGCCTTATTTGATTCCTGATTATAAATTGAAAGGGCATTTGAGTTACGACTATAAAATTGGGGTCAATTATTTCCGAGGCGAACGTTACTCTGAAGCTCTTCAGCGATTATTGAAATTTAGAAAAGAGTTTCCAGATAATTCTGAATCCCTTCGATTCACAAGTGCCAGCTACCTCAAATTGGGTGAAGTGGAGCGAGCAAAAGAAGAGCTTGAAAAGCTGGTCACTTTGGAGTGGGATAATTTATGGGCGCGCAAGTTGCTTGGAGATTTTTATTTTAAAGAAGAAAATTATTCAAAGGCAATCACGCATTTGCAGGCCTATGTGATTGGAAAGCCGGAAGAACCTAAAGTGTACGCGAAGCTTGGGCGTGCGTATTTTAAGCTTGGAAATGTGGATAGGGCGATTGTTGCCTGGAAAGAATCTTTGAGCTTGGACCCTTCTAACGCAAGTTACCAGTGGCTACTCGGAACAACTTTGTTTCAGTCTGGAAAATTTTCAGAGTCTCGCCCTTATCTAAAGGCTTATATGGACATAGAGCCAAAGCATCGTCTTTCCCGAAAATTCTACGCCTTGACCTATTGCAATCAAGGCGAGTGGGGTGATTGCGTTGAGGAATTTAAAAAATATTTTTCATTGAGTCCGGAAGACGCAAAGATACACTTTTTTGTGAGTACCGTTTACAGGAAGTTGGGAAATGATTTGTTGGCTATCATGCATGCTTCTAAAGCTTATGAATCTTTTTCTGCTGATCCTGCGGCATCAGTCTGGGCACAACGTTCATACGATCTCCTGTTGGATATTCCCCGCTGATATTTCTGACCTGATGCTGTCCTGAAGAATTTCAATTCCGCTAAGTCAATCGACCGATTGATTGCAAAAAAAAGCCCCGATCCGAAGACCGGGGCTTTAGTAAAAATACTATATGTGTGGGATGGACTACATCATTCCTCCCATGCCGCCCATTCCACCCATGCCGCCGCCCATGCCGCCGCCATGCGCGTGGCCATGGTCATCATTCTCTTCCGGCAGATCGGTGATCATAGCTTCCGTGGTCAGCATCAGAGACGAAATACTTGCCGCATTTTGCAGAGCCGTTCGAGCTACTTTTGCAGGATCGATGATACCCGCTTTGATCATGTCTACGTACTTGTCGTGACGAGCATCGTAGCCATTGGTTCCCTTCAGTTCTTTAACCTTCTCCGCAATAACAGTGCCTTCAAGGCCTGCATTGTGAGCGATTTGGCGAACTGGCTCTTCGAGAGCACGGCGAACAATTTTAACGCCGAGCATGAAATCATGATCGCCTTCAATTTTGTCCAACTTGCCGAGGGTGCGGAGAAATGCAACGCCGCCGCCAGGGATGATACCTTCTTCAACTGCCGCACGGGTAGCATGCAAGGCATCTTCTACACGAGCTTTCTTTTCTTTCATCTCGGTTTCGGTTGCCGCGCCAACTTTGATGATGGCAACGCCGCCAACGAGTTTAGCCAGACGTTCTTGGAGTTTCTCACGATCGTAATCGGAAGAGGTCTCTTCGACTTGGTTACGAATCTGCTTAACACGACCTTGAATGTCAGCCGCTTTGCCTTTGCCGTCGACGATGGTGGTGTTGTCTTTGTCGATTGTGATGCGTTTAGCTTTACCAAGATCATCCATGGTTACATTCTCAAGCTTGACACCAATGTCTTCTGTGATGACTTGGCCGCCAGTGAGGATGGCGATATCGTTCAACATATCTTTTCTTCGGTCGCCAAAGCCAGGTGCTTTAACAGCAGATACGTTCAAGGTGCCGCGCAGTTTGTTGACAACCAGAGTTGCCAGTGCTTCGCCTTCGATGTCTTCAGCAATGATCAACAAAGGTTTGCCGCTTTTAGCAACCAATTCCAAAATAGGAAGCAGGTCTTTCATGCTGGAGATTTTCTTTTCGTGCAGAAGAATCAAAGCATCTTCCAGTGCGCATTCCATGCGTTCTTGATCGGTAACAAAGTAAGGCGACAGGTAACCACGGTCGAATTGCATACCTTCGACGATTTCGAGAGCCGTCTCCATGCCTTTAGCTTCTTCAACGGTGATAACGCCGTCTTTGCCAACTTTATCCATCGCTTCGGAAATGATATCGCCGATGGTGGCATCATTGTTTGCGGAAATGGTTCCTACTTGTGCGATTTCCGTTTTGTTACGTGTGGGTTTCGCCATTTTTTGAATTTCAGCGATAACAACCTTAACGGCTTCTTCGATGCCCGTTTTGATTTCCATAGGATTGGCACCCGCTGTTACGTTTTTAACGCCTTCACGGAAAATTGCTTGTGCTAAAACGGTTGCGGTTGTGGTGCCGTCACCGGCATTGTCAGAAGTCTTGCTGGCCACTTCGTTGACCATTTGCGCGCCCATGTTCTCGAAAGGATCTTGCAATTCTACTTCCTTCGCAACGGTAACACCGTCTTTAGTGATCGTGGGAGATCCGAATTTCTTGTCGATGACCACGTTGCGGCCTTTAGGACCGAGGGTCAATTTTACGGTATCGGCTAATTTGTTAACGCCTGACAAGATTTTCTGTCTCGCATCCTGATGATAAATGATCTGCTTCGCCATTGAGCACTTCTCCTTAGTATATTAGAAATTAAATGAATTAATGTAGTTTTGAGCCAGTTGCAGAAATTACTCTACTATGCCCAGAATGTCGTCTTCTCGCATCAGGAGAAAATCTTCGCCGTCTACTTTGATCTCTGTTCCGCCGTATTTGCTGTAAAGCACTTTGTCGCCGACTTTTACTTCGAGAGCGATGGCTTTGCCGTCGTCACCGATTTTGCCTTTGCCTACTGCTTTTACGCGGCCTTCAATAGGTCGTTCTTTTGCAGAGTCTGGAATGATGATTCCGCCCTTGCGGACTTCTTTGTCCAAAATAGGTTGTACCAAGAGTCGGTCTTGAAGTGGTCTGATTTTCATAAGTTCTCCTTTAAAATAGTGTTAAAATCAGTTTGTTAGTCGATACAATAAATATTAAAAGTTTTCCTTGAAAGCCTCTAAAGGAAAACTCTTATTTCCAAATAGTTGTTTTAAAAACTCGTTTGGTTTTCATACAGGTAAAAATCGGGGACTAGCACTCGTACTCAGTAAGTGCTAGTTTAATAAAACTTAGATATTGTAAATGCAAGGTTGGTTCACACTTTTTTTGGATTTTTTTTAAAATGACTACGAAACCCACGCAGGAAATTGAAGTTTTCCCCAATCCCAATCCGGAAAGGGAGTACGAGATTGAAATGGAGTGTCCCGAGTTCACTTGTCTTTGCCCCAAAACAGGGCAACCTGATTTTGCGGTCTTGAACTTGAGTTATATCCCCGGGCCTTTATGTATTGAACTGAAATCGTTGAAGTTGTACCTTTGGTCGTTCCGCGATCAAGGTGCTTTTCATGAAAAAGTTGTAAACGAAATACTCGATCACCTGGTTTCAGCCTGTGACCCTGTCTGGATGCAATTGGCTGGCGAATTCAATATACGAGGTGGAATTCGCACCACAATCACGGTTGAGTACGATATGGAAGAAAAAGACGATTTGGCTCAAAAATCTCAAAATAAAAAGATCAATTGAACGAGACTCGGCTATGTTGATCCGCAAAGGGGAATGCCACGGATGTGGGGAATGTTGTGAGACGGTGAATATCACTGTGGTCCGAGACGTTACTCTGCGACAACACGGCAATCGGGAAGAGTTGGAGCGGTATCTCAAATACAGGGGCATTCGAGTTGTGGGAGAGGATCGTGAAAACAATTATCTATTTTATTCGATGGACGTTCCTTGCTCGCAGTTGAATGCGGACAAGACCTGCAAGGTCCATGATACGCCTGAAAAACCTCTGCTCTGTTTGAAATATCCTACCGTTCCTGACGATATTGAGGCTTGTGGTTATTACTTTGAAAAGAAGGATTCTTTTCTTTCAGGGGAATGACCTGGCAAAACTTCTGCCATGGCACTGCGGTCAGGGCTTTGTTCAACAAGCCTTATGGTGAAGCCAGTCTACAAATAAAGCATTCAGGCGGGGTTGAGGTAACCCCGCCCGAAATGTTTTTTTAACGTGCTGGTCGTGAAGCTCGGCGTCTTTGTGCTCCGGGTCCAGCTCCTGGCTTAGAGCCTCCCGCAGAATAGCCTCGCCCTTGAGCAGGTCGTCTGCCTTTAGGTTTTGCAAAGCGAGATGACGGTCCACCTTTGGATCGGTAGTTGTCCCGTTTGGAGGAACCACCATCACCAGAGACTCGTTTGTTTGCCACCGAAACAGAGTGGAAAGGATGGTCTGAGTCCACTGGAACGGAACGATTGATGGTGCGCTCGATCCTCTTCAGGTAAGGACGCTCGCCTGCGTCACAAAAGGAGATAGCCGATCCTTTGGCTCCTGCACGGGCGGTTCGACCGATCCTGTGCACGTAGCTTTCAGGTTCTTTTGGCAACTCAAAGTTAATGACGTGAGAGATGCTGTCAACGTCAAGGCCTCGTGAGGCGACGTCGGTGGCAACCAATACGCGAACTTTTCCAGATTTAAACTTTTTCAAAGCCGCCATTCTGGCCGCTTGTGATTTATTACCGTGAATAGCTTCGGTGAAAATTCGACTTTTCGTCAACTGTTTGGCTAAGTTGTTCGCACCATGCTTGGTCCGTGCAAATACCAGTACGCGGTGCATGGTCTCGTCTTCCAGAAGAGAATGTAAGAGAGCACTTTTGTTTTCGCGGTCAACATATAAGATACGTTGATCGATATTCTCTACCGTGCTGGAAGGTGGTGAAACGGCAACTTTAAGTGGATCTTTCAAAAATTTCTGCGTGAGTTCCAGAATTTCCTTCGGCAGGGTAGCTGAAAACAGCAAACCTTGAGGGCGATTCGGAATGGTCGAGTAGATTTTTTTGATGTCGGGAAGAAATCCTCTGTCGAGCATTTGATCGGCTTCGTCCAGTACAAACATTTCAACGCGGTCCATAGAGATATGACCTTGCTCGAAAAGATCGAGCAAACGCCCTGGTGTTGCGACCAAAATATCTGTTCCTCTAGATAAAGATCGAATTTGCAAAACAGGACTCGCACCTCCAAAAATGGTGGTGTGATTGAGTTTCAGGTTACGTCCATAAACACGAAAACTATCGCTGATTTGTACAGCGAGTTCACGCGTGGGTGTCAGAATAAGAGCCCGTGGGCTTTTCTTGCGATGCGGAACCGGATTGTTTGCGAGGATTTGCAAAATCGGCAAGGCAAAAGCAGCTGTTTTCCCGGTTCCCGTTTGAGCGGAAGCCAATAAGTCGCGGCCCTTTAAAATCTTGGGGATAGCTTGCGACTGAATGGGCGTGGGGCTGGCATACTTTTCATTCTTCACTGCACGCAAAAGAGGTTCAATGAGTTCGAGACTTTCCCAAGTTGCAGAAGGCGCAACTGTGGGAATAGGAATAACAGGGGCAATACTAGGTGATTCTGTAAGCATAATTTCCTTAATAATATAATTTTAAAAGAATAAGCGAAAAAATGGAGAGAAGGTTCTTTGTTCTAAATCACAAAGAGAGCCTTGCAAAATAATCTTTTTATCTGGTTCACCGGCTTAAAAAAATAGGTGTGAATAGGCCAGCATTATCTAAGAGATATTGTTCTTAAAGTTGCTGGAAATTTTCTCTATTTCCCACAGACATTGCCTGTGTGGGCCTGCCCCTCCATAAATGGAGGTGATGAATAGGCCGACCTTGTAGAGAGAATGACTGCCCTTATACGACAGGGGAATCCTTCTTTTTCCAGCAGACTTTGTCTGCATTGGCCCGTAACGCTTTCATTTCTAAAAATGTGCGTATTTTATTGAGCCAGTAAAGGAGGGAATATTCAAAAAATAGGGTTATGGATCAACCCAAGAGGCGATTCAACTCAAATAATAAATCATTACCATTTCATCAACATTAATATTTCCATACGCCATTGATAAAAAATGATTTATGGAATGAGTTAAACAGTATAACGTATTGAAATTGTGTTTGGCAACATTAAAGTTAATCTATAGCTGACTAAATGAATAAGGTTCTCTAATTGTGATACGAGGTTCTTTTTGCTTCTTGTCTTAAGTTAACTTCCCCAATATAATGTCGGGATGGTAGTTGGAGAATTGCAAAACACTCACCTCGATTGGTAAGTTTCTGACAATATAAGGTTTGGAAACTATTACAATGATTTCCTCCCTCCCAAGGTGCATTTAGTTTTTAATTTTGAAAAACTCTTTTGAAATAAGTGGTTTCGTATTGATTATAGAATGAATTGCAGAGTTGAATAGAGATATTTCAGGAGTATTTCCTGTCCACATTGAGCGTCGCTTTTGGGATTGATATGTTTTTTAAGGTCAAAAAAAAGTTAAAAACAATTTTTATAACGGGATTGCTGATCACGCTCCCAATAGCCATTACGCTATTTATTCTGAAGTTTCTGTTTCGGAATTTGGATGCGCTTTCTCCGACCTTTACCCAATTATTGATTAGAATGGGGGTCCCCATTCCAGAGGGTTACAGGATTCCATTTATTGGTGTTTTTATGACCCTGTTTATCATTTTCCTGATTGGGGTTTTTGTTAATAATATTTTTGGCAGACAGCTGGTGTTATTGGGCGAAATGATTGTTCAAAAAATCCCGTTTTTCCGGCGCATTTATTCGGGTACCAAGCAGATTGTCTCTTCTTTTACTTCGGTCGATACAAAATCGTTCAATATGGTGGTGCTGATCGAATTTCCGCGCCGGGGTGCTTACGCGCTGGGATTTGTGACCAGCGAAAGTAAGGGGGAGATTCAGAAAAAAACTGCGGATAATGTCCTCAACGTTTTTGTCCCGACGACTCCCAATCCCACTTCGGGATTCCTCATATTTTCTCCACCTGAAGAGTTGATCGAATTGTCGATGACGATCGAAGAGGGTGTGAAGTACGTTATCTCTGGTGGAATTGTAGATCCCATTGCCACTAAAGAGTTTCAAAAGAAACAGGATGTGGATTGATTTTGAACTTAAAAATCCTGTTCATAGACAATCATCTCATCGCGGTTCATAAGCCTGCAGGTTTGTTAGTTCAAGGGGATTCCTCTGGAGAGCCTTCTTTGCTGGACTTGACGAAGGAGTGGCTGAAAAACAAATTCAACAAACCGGGTAATGTCTATCTGGGTTTGCTTCACCGTATAGATCGACCTGTGTCCGGGGTCGTCCTTTTCGCACGTACTTCGAAAGCGGCCTCGCGTATTTCCCATCAATTTCGCGAACGTGAGGTTCGTAAAATATATCGGGCTGTTGCTCAAGGCAAGTTGTTGCCAGAATCGGGCAAGCTTGAGCATTATTTGAAAAAGGAACGTAGTTTGAAAGCGACGGTTTTCCCCAAACCTGCGCCCCATGCCCAACGAGCCGAGCTATCCTACCGTACTCTGCAAATTCTGGACAAGGCATGCATTCTGGAAATTGAGTTGATGACGGGCAGGTTTCATCAAATTCGAGCGCAATTGGCATTTTCTGGCTGTCCTATTTTAGGCGACCTGAAATACCGATCTACCGTTAAATTGCGGGATAATCGTATCGCCTTGTTTGCGCGCAGTCTGGAGTTTGCACATCCCGTTTCTGGCGAACCCATGTGCATTGTGGCAGATCCTCCGAGAGGATGGCCCTTTATTGATAAAAAATAAGGTCAGACACCCCAAATTTTTCAAGGTAATTTGGGAATGCAAATAAGGATACCCGTCTAAAGTTTACAGGAGTGTTGTCTTTCTCATTTTAGGGAGCAAGCTATACATTCGCAGGTGAATAACGTAGAATAATATATGGGATATTGGACTGGATTTGGGATGATTCTTCTGATTCTCTTATATTTGTAGTTTTCCTCAAGTTTATTGCTGTTTTTGTCGAAAAATTAGTATTACGCAAGATTCCCTCTGCTTTATTTTTGGGGTATGCGTTCCCAATTCCTCTAAGCTAACTTGGATTAAGAATTTTATCGAATGGAATCGCTTGTTGCAATGAAACAAGGAAGCCAAAAGAAGCGTCCTTTCTCCGGTGAGGAAGAGGCCGATGCTATCGATCCTCTTACGCTCCTTTCGGTTCTTCCCGCCGAGGTGTCCGAAAAAGTGGACAAGCCTCTCATCGTTATTCCTGCGTTTGATGAAGAACAGAATATTGGTGTTGTGATTGAGGGAATACGCGAGCAAGTGCCGCAGTTTCCTATTCTGGTTGTCAACGATGGATCAAGCGATGGCACAGCGCGTGTTCTTGATGAAATGGGAGTGGACTTCATAACACTCCCTTACAATCTTGGTTACGGTGTAGCTCTTCAGACAGGTTTCATTTATGCACTGCAAAACGGATACAATTCAATCATTCAAATTGATGCCGATGGCCAACATGATCCGAGTCAAATTTTGGATTTGCATCGTGAGTTGATGACGGGTGATGCGGATGTGGTCATTGGTTCCCGTTTTCTGGACGGTGGAAAATACAAGACACCGTTTTTCCGGCATATGGGAATCAAAATGTTCAGCCTCCTTGCATCTATATGTTGTCGCCAGAGGGTGACAGACCCGACATCGGGTTTCCAGGCATTGCGGGGCAAAGCGATTCGACTTGTGGCGAGCAGTTACTATCCGCCAGATTACCCCGATGCAGATTATTTGATCTTGCTCCATCGTTGCGGGATCAAAATGAAAGAAATCCCGGTTAATATGGACCCGAAGCCAGAAGGGAAATCCATGCATCATGGGCACAAGCCCTTGTATTATGTATTTAAAATGTTCCTTTCCATCTTTGTAACTTTAATGCGTCAAAAACCGAGTATCTAACCCATGCCTCCCAGAATAAGAATCATCTCTATCTGTATCTGCATTTTTATTGTGGTGTATGTGTTTGAGTTGGTGCGCCGTAAAAGACTCAACGAGGAATACTCCTTCGGTTGGCTGGTAACGGGTAGCATGATGCTCATTCTTTCTGTGTCTGAGGATTTGCTGACCTGGGTGTCTGAGACAGTGGGGGCGACCTTGTTCACCTCGACTCTGTTTTTTTTCGGCCTGACATTTTTAGTGATTATCTGCCTGCATTTTTCGATCAGAATTTCGGTGCTCACCAATCAGGTGCGTACCTTGAGCCAGCACATTGGTATTCTTTATCACGAGAAAAAACGTTTGGAAAAAGCAACGGAACCGCCCGAAGGGCATTCGTCCTGAAAAAATCCATTCATTTTATTGATGGGTCCCATTGAAAATATTAAGAAGCATCGAATCTTTTCTGCCCTATGTTTGCGGCCCTGTGAATCAGGCTTTCCAGATTTCTAAACGTCTGGAGTCTTTAGGGATTCACTCCCCAGTGCTGACCACCTACTCCGATGTCGATCCCAAGCTTCCTGCAAGAGAAGTCATACAAGGTGTCGAGGTGTCGCGATTCCCCATTCCTTTTCCGATGATGCGCTATTGCTTCAGCCCTAAAATGTATTCCGGGCAGGGCGATTTTGACATCCTTCATAGTCACAATTATCGCAACTTCCCGACCGACGCTGGTTTTTTTTTGCCCGTTTGAAGAGACGACCTTTCGTTCTCAACACACACGGCTCTTTGTTGGGCTATAAAAAATACCTCTCCTCCTCTTTACAACGTTTGCCTTATCAGTTTTATGATTTGGCAACGCTTAAAACTTCTGCACGACGCGCGCAGGCGATTGTGGTCTCTTCCAAACTGGAATATGCGGATGCCCTTGAATTTGGAATCGAGAAGAATAAAATTCATATTATCCCGATGGGCATTGATGGCATCGAAAGAATCGTCAGGAAAGACGAAGCAGAGACGAAAACGTTGCAGTTGCTATTCGTCGGCAGAATCGCACGTGTTCGTCGGGTTGAATGGGTGCTTCGAGCCGTTCAAAAATTATCCTTTCCCTGGCGATTGACCGTGGTGGGCGGGGAAGCCGAGACGACCAGTGTAGCGCGTTCTGGATACCTGGAGGAATTGAAAGCTTTGTGCCGGACACTGGAAATTGAAGACCGTGTTCGGTTTACAGGTTTTCAAAACTCAGATGAATTGAAGACTCACTACCAAAGGGCGGATGTTTTCATATACGCATCAAGGTACGAAAATTTCTCCCAACCCTTGTTAGAAGCGGCGGCAGCGGGACTGCCTTTGGTCTCAACCCCTGTTGGGATCGCAAGTGAAATTGCCGAAGATGGCGGTGCGCTGATCGCAAACGAGACTCCCGAAGACATAGGCTCATGTATTGAGTCGCTGAAGGATCCAGACCTGCGCTTGCAAATGGGAATGGCGGCTCAAAAAAGTGTCCAAAAACGTTTCGATTGGAATGCTATCATGCAAAGCTATGTGGACCTGTATCAGTCCTTATAAAATAGCGGGCACCCCAAATAATTTATAAAAAGGAAATCAGATCATGATTCGAAAATTCGAACAATCAATATTAGGAATATTTGTGCTTGTCTTACTCATGGCCGCCCCTGCACATTCCGCGAGTGTTTCTTTGAATGGAGCACTGTTGACCCTGCAAGGACAGACACTGGAAGTGGGCCAACCGTTACCGGCGATTGCCATTCCAGACAGTGGAATGAAAATGATATCCCTGCAATCGCTCAAAGGGCGCGTGTCGATTTTGAGTGTAGTGCCCTCCATCGATACCAAAGTCTGTGAAAAACAAACGCATATTTTGAGCGAAGACAATGGCGGTCTGGACGCACACTTGATCACCGTCAGCAGAGACCTTCCATTCGCTCAAAAGCGATTTGCGAGAGAGGCAAAAATTTCCAACCTTACTTTCTTGTCAGATTATCGAGATGGAGGCTTCGGTCAAGCAACCGGATTGTTGATAGAAGAAAGCCGATTGCTCACCCGAGCGGTGATGGTGGTGGACAAAGAAGGGATCGTTCGTCACCTTGAAATCGTTCCCGACCTCAGACAATTACCAGATATGAAAAAAGCCTTTGCCGTCGCCCGCAAACTGAACTAGCCATGTGGAGGACTAGCTAACCAGAACGAAACGATTTAGTGTAGGTTTAGCTGTGTCTGACGGCAATGCAAAATTTGTTCTACAAATATTAAAGATGGAATTAAATAATGGTTTCGCGAAACAATAAAGAATATTTCTTCAAATATTATTCGCCTAAATCTATCAAGGTGGTCCTAGAAAACTGTTCTAGGAAGTGGTCTAGCCCTCTTGAGTTTAACGATCCATTTGACAATCAGTTTGATCTCCATTTAGATGAAGATAAAGAAGAAATAGCGCGTCAGCTTTCTGAAACATTGCTCAAGTATGTCACAAACGATGATCCTGTCACCAATTTACTATCCCCTCGGATGGCAGAATACATTGAATATTTAAGAAAGGTTGTGAAGGAAAGCGGCAAACAATTTTCAGAAGAAGATTTAATGAGATTGCGTGAAGGGTCAAGGGAGGGAGTTAGAAATGCAGATATTATGGCCCCCGAATTGAATCGTTCACTCCATTCTAAACTAGCAGATACATCTATTTTTTGTATGTCTGAGAGTAAAGATAATTTATTAATGTGGGCCCATTATGCTGAAAACCATACTGGCGCAGTTATTAAATTCCTTAATATTTTAGAAGTGGATTCTCCTTTAGACGTAGCTCAAGCTCAAGAAGTAAAATATTCCGATACAATGCCTACTTTGAAAAATGAAGATATGTTTGGTTTTGACAATTCCATTAGTAGAATCATAAGTCATATTACACTTACAAAGGGAATGGATTGGGCTTACGAAAAGGAATGGCGAATCGTATCATCCATGAGAGATAAAAATAAGAAATCAGAAATCATTCCTTTTGCTCCAGAGGAAGTTGGGGCAGTTTATTTAGGTTGCAAAATGGAGCCTATCCTCAGGCAAGAAATCATTGGCATTACAGTTAGTGCATACCCAAAAGCTGAAATTTATCAAGCCTACAAGCACGAAAAAGAATTTTCACTTAAGTTTGAGAAAGTTCGCTAGTATTTCCTAGATACCTTGTCGTTTTATTTTTCTAACAGGAAGGTGACGGGGCCATCGTTGAGGAATTCGACTTTCATGTCCGCTCCGAAGCGTCCTCTTGCCGTTGCAATGCCACAGTATTCAATTTTTAGATGTAGCGTTCGTACAGTGTGCGGGCGATTTCTTTGCCATCCACTGTGCTATTTCAAATTTCCTTGCGAACGGATTCTGGCCAATGTTTTGTGTCCAATCCGTTTTGCGCGAGAAATCCCCAGGTCAGGCGTTCGATGCCGAATCCGGCGCAAGCTGTGGCGGCGGTGTTTTCCCCCTCTGATATCTCAAACGGTCTGCTGTAGTGGTCCGCATGATAATTGAACGATGCGGCCGCCAGAGAGTCTCCCGATGCCGGGAGCGCAATTCTCAATTCCCATTTAAGAGGTACTGAGGTTGTCAAGGCTGAGTCGGAAACGGGATCGTCGGCTTCCTGCACCCAGGCACGCAAACCGAGGCTTTGCATCCATTCGACGGTCAGGCTTTCGATTTCCCTCAACGAGTTGCGCACGAAGACGGGCGTTCCCATGTAAACCGTTTCCCGCATGATGAATTCCCATAACCGGTCCGGGGAGAATCGGTCCGAACCTTCATAGCGATAACATCGGCCTTGGGTGGTGATGGTGGTGTCTCTGGGAAGTGTTCGCTTTCTGAAATGCGGGTAGCAGTGCAGGCAAACAGCGGGCTTGCCGAGGTGCTCTGGTGATTGCGTTCCGGGCACAAACCAGGTGGCGTCTTGATCGGTCCCGTAATCCGGATATTGCATCAGTTTGCGGGGAATCAGATTCGGGTAGACAAATTCCTCCGGGCCTTGCTTCAGAGCCATGCGATAACATTCCCGTTCAAAATATTTGAAGGTCTTGAGAAACAGGTGGCCCATGCCGTATTGACCGGGACCGAAAGAGATCAGATGGTCGCCTTCTAGCAGTTCGGGAAGGAGATCGTGTTTGCAGAAACAGGGCGCATCGCTATTGTCGAAGACTGGGTGCATTTGCAGTGAATCCATAAACTCCGCATCAGTGGAATCGTCAAGCAAGGCCTGGACGATCGACTCGATATAAGGAGCGCTGTCTGCCTCCTTGCAGGTGTAACGGATTTCAGCTTCGGAAATGATAGTCAGGCCAAGAACCTGATCGCAGACATACGGAAGATAAAAATGGAGCCGAGCCAGTGCATCGGCAGTGGCTGTGGAGTTCAGGATCAGGGATTTCTCAATCATAATAGCAGTCAGAAAGTAGGAAAGGGTAAGCTCAGAAACCGAAGCTCTGGTGCGCTAAATTTAAGGTCACAATATCATATAAACTGATGTGTCCTTGATTTTCTGGACGACCTTGTCGTTTTATTTTTATAACAGGAAGGTGACGGGTCCGTCGTTGAGGAGTTCGACTTTCATGTCCGCTGCGAAGCGTCCACTTGCCGTTGCGATGCCGAGGGTTTCAATTTTCTGAATGTAGCGTTCGTACAGTGTGCGGGCGAGGTCGGGATGGGCGGCTTTGTCGAAGCTGGGTCTGCGGCCTTTGGAGCAGTTCCCGGCGAGGGTGAACTGGGAAACGGCGAGGATTTCTCCACCTATATCCACGCAAGAAAGATTCATTTTACCTGCGTCATCGGGGAAAATACGAAGCAGGGCGGTTTTTTCTGCGAGCTGGTCTGCCGACTCGGGCGAGTCACCTTCTTCAATGCCTACCAGAGCGAGTATGCCTTTTCCTATGCGGGCGATTTCTTCGTCATCTACGCGCACGGCGGCATAGGTGACTCGTTGCAATAAAATTTTCATTATTTGTCACGAAGATTGAGCAATTCCCTTTTCCAGTCGCGTAACCAGTGGGGACTTGTTCTTGCAAACTGGTTGCAAAAATTTTTAACTGCGTCTTGCACTGCTTCTGAATTCCACCACTTTAAAGGGTCGTCAAAAATTTTGTTTGCCTGCTCGGCGGCAGATTCTGGAGTTTCGTGATAGATGCCGACTTTTTTTAAACTCTCGTAATAAGGGATTGCATTTTTTCGTAGTTCGCAACGTTGTGGATTCCAATAAACCAGGGTGGGAAAGTTGGAAGCAATCGACTCTAAAAATGTTGTCGAGTTATTTGTGCATACGCATAACCGGCTTTGTTTGAGTTGCTCGATCATGGTTTCTCCCCCTTGATATATTTGTAGGTCGGGTGCCAGGTCTTGCAAACGGGCTTGGGGATTCCATTCATGTGCGGCTGGATGTAAGCGGAATAAAAAAGCGGTCTGTACTTTGGGTAGAAGTGAGAGAAAGAACTGACTTTGCTCTTGGCAGTAGGCATCCATTTCTGAGCCTATCTGGTCGCCATGGTCCCATCTGGAATAACGTGGCTCCCCAGTGCCTATCACGAGTACCTTGCCTTGGGGATTGGGGGTGATTTCTTCCAGGCTGGCTAATTTCCCCGCCGCAATTGGATGCGTTTTTGTATAACCTTTTAGACTCCAGCCCCAAGTATAATAGCGATCGCATGCTCGAATTTCGTTGTACACGATTGAATCAATTTTTCGGCTTCCATAGCCCCCGCCATGTTGAATTCCAGCTAATTTGCATCCGCGAGAGACGTTATGTGCTGTCCAGAATTTGAAGCCTTCACCTCCAAACAAGTCGGTTGCGGTTAATATGAGCTTGGGATTTTTAGGGAAATATTCGAGGGATTTTTGATGCGTCTCTTTATACGATTCCAGATAGGCTGTGGGAATTTGTAAGGGAATGAGGGTGTTGGTCAGCTTTTCAAATTCGTCATTCCCCTCAGCCAGTTGAAGTTTGTTGCGAATGGATAGATCGGGCGAAACTGTTGGAACAATGGGAGGGGACGAAAAAAAATCAGGGGTTTGACGGAGTGATAATTTAAGCCGGAATAAATCAAAAAAATGGAAATAGCCAGAAACAAAGACGATGCTCTTATAGCGGTCGGGAGCCTTTTGTACGATCTTGTGTAGAAGTCCTTTTATAAATAAATTCGTGCCTTTGAGATGGGGATCGTAGAGTCCCTGTTCCAAATTCAGGGAGCCATCTTTTGTTTCATATGGAAGACTTCCCAAGGTTGCAATGATCTGACTATAAATATAAAAGTTATAGTCATCCTGACTGACGCTCCAGTGGTTAAAGGTCGTGTAGTCTTTGGGGACAGAGGGTAGGTTCTGTTTTTGGAGTATCCATGTATTGGTGACATTTTCTGAATCGATGGCCGTGCGAATGGAAAGATAGCGATCGTATAAAAATACTAAAAAATAAAATAACCAGGGCCCTATAATTATCCGCCAATAGCGTGGCCCATAGTCTACTTGATGCAGTTCATTGAGGCGGATTGAAAGAATTTTTAAATAGCGTTCGTAGAGTTTGTTTATGTATCCCAAACCTTGAATTTGCCGTGCTCTATCCTCCCAGTGGAAGGGGAGAGTTTCATGGTCCATCCGTGCCCATATTTCTTTGTCTTTGTATAGTTTGCACCACTCGCCAAGGAATAGAACTTTCTCGTCGGTTTTCCAGTATTTTTGATTTGCGGTCGTGATCAAAAACATAAACTTTTTGTGTTAAGAGAGCGAGGGTGATTTTGTAAATCGTAATGTTTGGGATGCTGTCAGGAATTTAAATGGACTTGAATAAGGGCGATGCTAAATGGAAAATTATTTGCGAGGTAATTATTTATGGTTCCAGACTGATTAAAAAGCATGATCTCCGCCAATGTATCCATCTTTACTTACATGAATGAGATTGCATTCATAGTAGGGATTTGCAGATTCCAGAACAAACCACAAAAAATCACCGTGACTGGATTTAAAATTCACCTTGTCTAGCAAATCTTCGGTACACAGGTTTACTCCTGTTGAATTGGCAAGGGTAAATTTTTCATTCAGAATAACTCCGGATGCGTCGAATAGAGTGAGCTCAAAATCGGAGGACCCTTCAGGCTCTTTTTCTTTGCTGATATGTGATGCCAGAATGAAATTTTTACCGCCATCTCGTAAGCTAATGGGTCCCCACCGGTAAGCGCGTCCTGAAATGCCATAGCTTTTTTCCATGAGGGCTGAAGTGCTTATGTTACAGCCAAGCTTGAGGCCACTTCTATAATTTAGGCCATAGGAAATTCGTGTGGGGATTTTATGATCTTTCGCACTGATGTGGAGGCAATAGAGGCCTTCATTCTCTTGAATGCTATTGGCTTTGAGAATTTTTCTTACATCGATTCGGTACATGTTGGAATCGGTTGAGTTGAACTGCGATTCCAGGTCGATCAAGGCTCTTTGTTTGCCTTTATGATCAAAACATTCTAATGCAAAACTTAGAATTGCTGGAGAAAAAATCGGATAAAAGACCAAGTCGACGTCCAGCCCCTCAACCAAATTAAAAGGAACAAAGCATGGCGAACCGGAGGATTCTTTCACATCGTAGTAATCGTGATGCGTTGTCGTATCAAAATAACTATGGGTGATTGAGAGCCATGATTGATCGTTGGAAACATTACCGCAGGCGAATCGCAAATGCACATTTTCCAAATCGACATTCAGTTTGCAGAAACCGGGTTCCGTTCCTAAAAAGTCTGCAATTCCGGAATAGGTTAATAGCCTGAGGTTTCTGGATCCATAGGGTGGGATGCTTCCTAATGAGATGGTTTCATTCATAACATCGCCGTTATGATTGATAACTTTCAGCTCAACCTGGGTATCCTCTGAAGATTTTGGACCATTCACACAAAAAACAAAAGGTTCGAGTCCTTTTGAGGCATGCAAATCAAAACCAGTTTGCCAGGCGTTGAAACCCTCTCCTCTTTGTTGATCTTCCGCGTTGTTGTATATGCGTTGATTTGTGTGAACAAAAGAAATTCCCTTTGGAGTCTCATAAAAAACCATAATTGCTGGAAATTGGAATTTCAAATCCTCAGCTGAGAAAATTTCGACTTCTATCGATCCTGTAAATGATTCTGAACTTTCAAGTAAATTTTTAACGCTGATTTGATATACAAAATCATCAACGGAAAAATATTGGCGCAGGACTTTGCTCCCTTCAGAATCTCGGAGGGTCACCAGTGCACCGACCTTGGCGAGATGATTTTTTTCTCGCCAATAGTTCATGAAAGAAATCAATGTGTCTGTGTGTTTGTTAACGACTACGAAAAATATCCCGGAAGCCCGAAAGACGGGCATGTATGAAGTATTTTCATAAGACCCTCTTCTGGAAAAAAGGGTCTTGAGGGTATTCTCGTAGGAAGTTTTTACATCTTTTGGATTGTTCATAATGGGTCGCTGGATAACGTAAAATTTGGAGAGTCCGGGTTTGATTATATTCCGTCGCTTCTATGTTTGCGATCTTCTGAAAATCGGAAGATATGCCTTCCAAAAGCCTTGAAAAAAATAAAACAATTATTCCTTAATAAAATAGGCTGTAGGCGTATTTCCCCATGGGAAAGATTTTAATTTAACAGATTTTTCCCGAAAAAACTCGTCCACTGCATCGGACTCGCCGTATCCACGTAAAGCATATTCGTCAAAGGCGACGACTCCTCCCCGGGTAACCAGAGGATATAAATTTTCAAGGCATGCCATCGTGCCTTCGTAATTATCAACATCAATATAGAGCAAAGCAATGCGCGTTCCCAAATTATCGGATCTGAATTTACTTGTTGTATCTACCATATTTCCGGCGATGAGCTCAACGTTGTTGAATCCCCAGCGGGAACAATTGTCTTTGATTTCTTGTTGAGTAGCCCA
Organism: Nitrospinaceae bacterium; assembly: GCA_029261475.1. Classification (GTDB taxonomy): domain Bacteria; phylum Nitrospinota; class Nitrospinia; order Nitrospinales; family VA-1; genus Nitrohelix. Next base: position 7,836 of record JAJDBG010000024.1, on the reverse strand, counting down.
GTTCTCCTGATGTTCGTCCAGGCACTTTTTATCATCTCCGTGTTTGAAAGACATATTTCTATCGGAGTCAAAAAAATCAAACCCTACAATATTGTATCCATTGTTGGGCTTAAAAAGGCACATGAATTTAGCCCATGTATAAATTCCTGAACCTTTAAACACTCCACATTCGACAATTTCTCCGGGGACTTCTAATGTCATGCGAAATAATTCATATCGGAGGAGTATTTTCTGTAAACGGTCAGGATTGGTCTCTGCAAGAAAATGATCGTATAGGTTTAAATTAGTACTCATAGGTTAATCTCCAAATTTCTGATGGTGTTCGCTATTGAAATGAAAAATATTCGCCGTTATTGACAGGGGTTTTTCCTGACTCCCGGGAATCGAAAATATTTTGCGGATACCGCTTCGCTCGGAGCATCTGCGGCATTATCGGAGCGGTTTAGTTTGGGGAAGGGTGCAAGATTTAATTGCGTTATTCTGCCGTAAAAAATTGTGGAAGTCAAAGGGATTTCCTTTGTGCTGAAATGCAGAAAGTCATTACTCCATTTAATAGATTGCGTATCATCCCAAGTAGGTTTATTTGCAATTTAAAGGGGGGCTTTTGAGATAATAGAGATAAAGGCTATTGAGGAGGACTGTAGTGGATTGCGAGCTATTCTACTTTGTGGAGGCATTTATATTACGCACCGGTTGACCCTTATTCCCGAGGTATTGTTTCATTTCAGCTGGAGTTTGTTCAGTGAAATGAAAAATGCTTGCAGCCGCTACAGCGGATGCACCACCTTGCTCCAGTGCTTCGAGCATATGTTGGGGGTTGCCTGCACCACCAGAAGCTATCAGGGGTATGGATACCGCTTCACTCACTTTGTGGATCAGTTCGATGTCGTATCCTGTCATCGTGCCGTCGCGATCAATCGAAGTCAAAAGAATTTCTCCTGCGCCCAACTGCTCCAGTTCCTTGCACCAATCGACAGGTTTCTTTCCTGTTGGGTGAGTTCCGCTCTGGCTGAAACATTCGTGGCTCCCGTCTTTATGGTATTTGACATCTATACTTGCAACGATGCATTGGGAACCAAAGTGTTTTGCGGCTTCGCTGATGAAGGCTGGTCTGTCGTATGCGGCACTGTTGATAGCTACCTTATCTGCACCAGAGCGGAGGAGACTGCGGACCTGGTCGAGGGTTTTAAGACCTCCTCCAACGGTTAAGGGTACAAAGCATTCGGCGGAGTATTCTTGTAGGGACTCATAATCTGGATCACGGTTTTCCAGCGTTGCGGTGATATCGAGCAGGATCAATTCGTCCACGTCGCGAGTGTTGTATACCTTGATTGCGGGCATTATGGAGCCAATTCGTCGCCAGCTATCAAATGAGATCCCTTTGACCAGGCTGATGTCTTTCCATAATAAAGTTGGAATGACTCTTTTTTTTAGCATGATGATTTGGTAAAAAAATTCCAGAGAATGAAGGTTTTTGTTAGCTTCAAAGTCTTCATGGTTTTTTAGTACACTTTTCTAATGGTTATATTCTAAAAAAGCCCGTATGAGTTGGAATCCAGCCCGTGAACTTTTTTCAGGATGAAACTGAACGCCGAATACGTTCTCGGATTGGATTGCAGATACAATATTTCCGCAATAGGGAGTTTCCCCAACAATCACATTGTTATTTTCTGGAATGAAGTGAAAACTGTGAACGAAATAAAAATCGGATTTATTGGGTATTTTTGTAAAAAGGGGAGTGTTTGGGACAAAGTCGACTTCATTCCAACCTATATGAGGTACTCGCGAATCTGAGTTTCCTGGCTCTAACAAGGCGACCTTTCCAGGAATAAAACCGAGCCCAGGTGTGTCGCCCTTCTCGAAGCCCCTGTCAGCGAATAACTGCATTCCAAGGCATATTCCCAAGGTAGGAATGCGATCATTTAAAACGGCTTGGCGCAGGGGATCAATCCATCCACCTCGAATCAAATGCTCCATACCCTCGGCAAAAGCACCAACCCCGGGGAGGACAATGTGTGTTGCGAGTTTTAAGTCGTGAGGATCTGTTGATATGAGAACTTCTGCGTCGCATTCCTCAAAAGACCTGCGGACAGAGCCCAGATTGCCCATCTCATAATCAATGATCAGTGCTTTCATGGATTGTCATAATTGACTTTGGTTAAATTACCTTGTTTGTCGCGAATGAGGTTGCCTCTCGCGTCCGTCTCGAAAATTTTCTTGTTGGTGAAGCGGTCGCAAATTTTCACAAATTGTTCGACGCTCATGTCAAGGGGGGCCAGAATTTTCTCCAAGGGTTTTCCAAGGTAAGACCATGGGAATTTCCCATCGTGCCGACGAACCAATTCCATTGCGTCTTCACGCGTGAGACGGCCTCGCCTTAAATGCAAACATGCAAGATCGGTTGCTCGACCAAAACCAAATTTTAGAAACTTGAAATAATCGTGGATTCCCATCTGGTGGTTGTCCAGATTTTCGTAGTTTACTACAGACCCCTCAATAGTTGTTTCGAGGGATTGAAACCCGTAGGCTTGGGATACCAAAACGTTGGAGTAACCGTCCCAGGGAATATAATGACCGAGGAACAAACCGGTGACTCCGACACGTTTTAATTCTTCATCGCTGGGGTAGGTGTAAAGAATCATGTCTTTGGCTGAGATATTTTCCATCCCGATGAAATCAGAAACGCGAAGTCCTAATAGTCCGCCAAATTCCTCAAGCCAACGTCGATTGAGAACATTATTTTCGCTAGCTGATGCAGGTCCACCATATTCATTTTGTGAATTCTCACCCCAAATAATCAGTTTGATTCCGAATTGGACGGCGGCGCGTACGGGAATGGTAAAAATGCCGACATGCTCTGCCCAGGAAATATCCCCTACCTGATTCAGGCCAATGCGGTTCAACTTTCTGCGAATAATAGGGTTGGGAGAGACTTCTATATAATCCACTCCCATGTCTTTTATATTTTCAATATTTCGGCGACCTATGTCGGATAAATCGCAAGTTGTGGCGGTAACGCATAATGGGTTGAGTCCCATTTGCAACATCCGAATTACCTGGAAAGTACTGTCTTTCCCACCACTGACAGGTACGATGCAATCCCAATTGCTTCCATCTTTGGAGCGGTATCGGTCTAAAGTTGTTTGTAGTTCTTTCTTGCGCTCAGCCCAATTCACTTCGTCGCGGTTTTCATAATACAGACAGGCACTGCAAACCCCATCCTCATTAAATTGCAGGTCAGGCTTGGTATCGGGCATTACACAGAGTGCACAGTATCGAAGCATGTATTAACTCACGATTAGAAATTGGGTTTTTGATTTGTCCTGGTAAGCTTGGGGAACAGGCAATGCCTGCACGGCGAGATTCCTTACTTCGTTCAGAATGGTGTAAACAAACAGCCAAGATGGCATCAAGATTCTGTAATTACAGGACTTTTTTGGGCTTGTTTTGTTTTTATCGTCTTGTTAAAGGAAAACTACAGACTTCATTTTGCATCCCGTGACGTGCTTTAAAGAGTGCGCTCAGACAGAGAAACCTCGAACCGAAGCTATAAAGCCGAACCAGACTTATTATCTGGTTCCGGCCAATTTACTCTCTGCGTAAGAGTGCCGAAGAGAAGACTCGAACTTCCACGCCCTTTCGGACACATGACCCTGAATCATGCGCGTCTACCAATTCCGCCACTTCGGCTCTTTAAATTTACAGCGGAGTCATTATGTATTGTCCGCTTCCTAATTTCAAGATGATTGTTTACTAAATTCAAACTTCACTGTTTTTTGTCGGTTTTATCCTTTAAATTCTGTTTTCCCGGTTGCGGTTCGTTGTCGTGATGATGCTCTAGTTCTTCAATTTCAGATTCCCCTTCTGCTTCGGCATCCAATAGCTGGCGCACGGAAAGAGAGTCGCGAAAAATAAAGTAGATTCCTGCCAGAAAGATCACTAGGAAATTCAGCCCCCAGCCGACCATTCCCACACCCGCGGCGGCGACTTCGGTTTCCCCCATGATATTGTGTAATGCGATGGTCACTCCCGCATTAAAGGAGCCCAGTAAGGCGGGTGTTGGCAAAACGGTCACCATGATAGCGATCATCACTGTCAAAAGGATAACTGAAATTTGCGATTTGTCTTGTAGCTCGTAGGCCCAGTAAAGTGGATAGAGGCTATAAATGTTCACAATCCACTCCATCGTCGTTAAAAATATGACTTTGAAGAAAGCTCGAACGTCCTTCAATATCAATATTCCCATGCGAAACTCTTGTACCCAGAAATCGATTTTTTCATGCCACCTTTGAGGCAAACGGGACACTGCCCATTGCACAAAGCCGCGAGCTTTTTTTTCGTGATGCAGTAAACCGTATATAAAGGTGAGTATGAAAATGGAGATGGCTCCCGCAATTTTCCCGAAATTTAAAGCCAGATCTTGAACGGATAGACCTGAAAGTACAGGCTCTGGGCTGAAGATTTCGGGGTGCCCGACAAAGACCCAGAGAAAAATCAAGAGCAGGATTACGATATCAGTCACTCGCTCGACGACAATGGTTGCCAAGGCTCCTGAAAATGGGATGCCGTATTTTTTTCCGACTAGATAGGGACGCAAAATTTCCCCCGCCCGGGCCGGTAGAATGTTTCCCATATAGCCAACCATGAGCGGCGAAAAAAGACCTGCCGTATCGACTTTTTTCATGGGCGAAAGAAGAATACGCCAGCGCCAGCAACGCAGAACGTAACTGAATGCCATCAAAAGGGTTGCGGGAATCAGGTAGATGTAGTGGACCTGAGCAAATGACTCGCCCAGTTGCTTGAGAGAGACGTTGTGTAATGTGTAATAGAGAGCACCCCCGGTTATGAGCAGGGATACAACAAATTGTGTGATTCGGTTCAAAGTGGTCGGTCCAATTTATCGGGGTTGTCGGTTTGTTCCAGGATTTCTTCGGCTTCGACTAGTTTGCCAAAAGACAAATGATCTCGAAATAAATAGTAAATTCCGCCCACCACCATGACAAAGAATCCCAGTGCCCAGGCGATCATTCCAAAACTGACGGCTTTCAATTCATCTTCTCCCATAATGTTATGGAGGGAAATCAAAATCGCGGCATTGGTCGAGCCCAAAAATGCAGGGGTCGGAAGAATGGTTATAAAGATACCGACCATCACGGTCACTAAAATTAAAGAGTCCATCGATTTATTCTGTAAATCGTAGGCCCAGTAAAGAGGGTAGAATGTCAAAGTGATTGTTGTCCATATCAAAAACGTGTACACGGAGATCTTCACTAAGGCTTTCGGATTGCGTATGACAGACAGGCCTATGCTGAATTCATCCACCCAGTATTGAAGCCGCTCGCTCCATTTTTCGGGCAATCGAGCTTCAATCCAAATGATGATTTTCATCAATGCCTGTTTTTTCCAGACTAAAAGGTAAATGAATACAATGAGTGCAAGAATGAGCCCTGCTCCAGCCTGGCCAAACTTCACCGCTAGATCCTGCACGGAAAGGCCCATCGCCTGAGTTGTTGGTGAAAATACGTCGGCCCTGAAAGCGAAAAGCCAAATGAACATCAACAACATCATGATCAGGTCAAATAATCTCTCAACGACGATAGTCGCAAACGCACCAGAAAATGAAATAGAGCTTCTTTGTTTCAGGAGATAAGCTCTGATGAATTCGCCCGCACGACCGGGTAAGACGTTGCCCATAAATCCCACCATCACCGGCCCGAATAATGCTGACTTCTTTATATTCTGCATTGGCAACAATAGAATTTGCCAGCGATAGACGCGGAGTATATATGTGGATATAATTATCAGAATGGAAGGAATGAGGTATACCCATTCCACCGTTTTGAACGATGCCAATAGATCCTTGCCGGAGACGTTGCTCAAGGTATAGTAAAGGGCTCCCAGTGCAATGCCTAGCCCAACCAGTAATTGAATGGTTTTTTTCAATGAACGTCCTCCAATAACTGCTTTGCGTTTTGAATGTCTTTTTGTATTTGTTCGACCAAGGCGTCGACCGAAGGAAACTTTACTTCATCGCGGATGCGGCTGATGAATTCAATCTCGACTTTGTGCCCGTACAATTCTTCTTCAAATTCCAAAATGTGGACTTCTATTCCCAATGCACCTGAATTGAATGTCGGCTTGAAACCGACATTGGCAACGGCGGGTTTACGCTGTCCGTTCACTAAAGCGTAAACGGCGTAGACTCCCGTTCCGGGGACTAGCACTTCCTCTACATTTAAATTTGCGGTGGGGAAGCCAATGGATTGCCCTCTTTTGTCGCCATGGATAACCTCGCCAATTAAGGAATAGTTTCTGCCTAAAAAATCTTTAGCACTCTCCACTCGGCCAGCTTCTATCATTTCTCTCACAGAGGAACTGCTTATCATGTGACCGTTTATTTTTACAGGATCGACAGTGTGGACGATGAAATTGAATTCCTTCCCCATTGTCTTTAAATAATCAAGAGTGCCTTCTCTTCCCCGACCAAAGGCATAGTCAAACCCGACAACGACTTCGCGAACGCCAATTTTATCGACAAGGATATTTTTTGCAAAATCGCGAGGAGATTGGTTGGCAAAGCTGTGATCGAAGTTTGCACAAATCACTTGATCCATCCCACAGGTTTCGATCAGGGCCATTTTTTTTTGGAAAGTGGTTAGTTGAGGGGGAAACTTTTCGGGAGCGATAATTTTTAATGGGTGTGGATCGAAAGTAAAGGCTATTGCTGTTCCCTTATTTTTTTTGGCAATCTCGCAGGTTTTATGAAATAAAACCTGATGCCCTTTGTGGACCCCGTCAAAATTCCCAATCGTTATTACCGGATAAGGTAACGAAGATAAAATATTACTTGTTCCCTGTACAATTTTCATGCAAAACTCTGTTTCAATCGAGATTCCCCTAATACGGCAATTTTTTTGTATTCTAACGGTTGTTCGGGAGTTGAGTGGCGCCCAACCCTATTTTTTGGTAGAATCAAACTTTCATTAATTCTGTTTTCAGGAGCTTGCCAAATGTTTGATATTGGTTTTTTTGAGTTGATGATAATTATGGGCATCGCCGTCGTGGTGATTGGTCCACAAAACCTTCCCAAACTGGCCAAGGCAATCGGCAAGGGATGGGGTGAATTTCAATCCACTTTCAACACTTTGAAACAAGACGTCATGGATGAAGCGGAAGACTTGAAGCAACAGGTCAATGTTGAGGGTCTGGAACAAGATGTGAGTTCCGTAACAAAAATTGACGTGGATGTTAATCTCGACCTTCCAGACACAACAGCCCTGCGCAACTTGAAGAACAAAAGAGCCTCTGAGTTATAACCCACCTTGCTTCAGGGAGCAACGGATTATTAATTTGAATGCCAAAAAGGCCAGGCTATATTTGATAGCCCGGCCTTGTTTTTGTCTTATGAAATTATGATCAGCTCAGTATCATTTCATCCTTTTTTGTCCCATCTCCCCATAGCGCTTTACATTGGAGCTTTGGGTTTGCTTTACAAAAATAGAGTTTCACGAAATGCTTTATTGGGCCAAGCCGCTTCCTTTAATCTGAGTATGGGATTCATCGGTGCCGCTATGGCAGATTTCACAGGCATGATTTCAGCTGATATCAATCTCACGACTAATGTAGAAGTGGAAGGCCATCAGGGCTATTCATTCCTTTTCACTGTTTTTATTGGCTTGGCGACGATCTATTCCTTCACCCGGCCTTACACTCAAACCGCTGTCGGCATCTATATCGCGGGGTTCTTCGCCCTTTGTGCTTCCGCTTTCAGTGGTTACCTCATCGCGTTTCCCCCCAACGTTTAAGTCACGCTCGAACCGTCGCAGTGGACGAATG
>JAJDBG010000023.1 GCA_029261475.1 Nitrospinaceae bacterium | reverse complement strand
AGAAAAGTCAAAAAATAAAGACTGACTTATCACAAAGATAGTTCCAGAATATGGGTAGAATCACTCATCTATAGATGTCGTTTTGGCTAGCACGGTTAGCTCAAGACCATTTTCTTTATATTTCTTTTCCCAATCTTCGATCTGAGACAGAACTCTACGGTCTATAAATTTTGTTTCTGTAATGTTCAGAGTGACCCGCTTTCCCTCTTGGTAGAAACGATTGAGGTGCTTTCTTAGAGGAATCCACGAACTAAATATGATGGAACCTCGTAAAAAAATCGTGACTGACTGATCCCTTTCAGGAATGATCTTGGCATTCAACCTGAAGATGGAGCCCCCGCGAATGAAATGGATGACAATCCTGACGCCAATTCCAATGGCTAATCCCTTCAAAAGATCCGTAGCGAGCACACCTAATATGGTAGACACGAAAACAGTGAACTGATCTACTCCCTCTCGATACATAGTCATAAACTCATGAGGCGAGGCCAGACGGTACCCTGTAACTACTAATAACGCCGCCAATGCAGCTAGTGGAATTTTGTTAATCAGCCCTGGGATCAAAGCAACACAAATTAACAAAAACATCCCGTGATAAAAATTTGCAAAACGGGTTCTTGCACCATTATCAATATTGGCCTTACTTCGAACAATTTCAGAAATCATAGGCAGTCCACCAATAAAAGCTGACAGGGTATTAGCCAGTCCAGTGGCGAACAAGTCTCGATTCAAGTTTGTTTTTCGTCCCCAAGGATCAATCTCATCGATAGCTTTTGCACTTAGAATACCTTCCAAACTTCCAATGATCGCAAATAGCGCAATGTATTTAATTCCAGTCTCAGTGGTCACACCTGAAAAATCAGGATAGGCCACGGCATTAAGTAAACTACCCGGAACATTGACTAAAAATCTTTCCCCTAATTCGTAAAATTGGCTATTGAACGCATAAGACCCCTCTACTCCAATTCCCAAAAATATGCCCATTGGGACCGTTATCAACAACATCAACATGGGAGCAGGGATTACTTTTAATTTGGGATTTTTTATAAAACCATATCCAATAACAATGGCAAGACCCAAAATTCCGATCAAGCCAACCTTGGGGTTCATATTAATAATAAAGGAAGGGATGCCAGCGATTAATTCCAGAGGAGGACCCTCGGGACTCAATCCCATCAATATAGGAAATTGTTTTGCAACGATGATGATTCCGATGGACGCAAGCAAACCATGTATCGCCGCCTTCGGGAACAGTTTTACGAGGATTCCTACACGAAACAAACCGAGTAAAATTTGATAAACACCCGCAACAACACCAACACCAAGTGCTAGGCGGTATGCCTCATAATCCTTGACAGGGTCCACCCCACCCGTATAACCAAAATCCTTAACACAACCCAATGCGATAACAATCAAACCCGCCGCAGGCCCTTTAATCGTAAGCTCAGAATTGCTAAGGAAGGTGGCAACCAGTCCACCAATAATTGCAGTGAAGATGCCAGCCACAGCCGGATACCCTGAAGCCAGAGAAATCCCCAGGCACAGCGGCAATGCAATAAGAAAAACTAAAAAACCCGAAAGGATATCGTGTTTAGCATGGGTTTTAAACCCATCAAGATTTCCCTTGGGAATTTCAGTAGTATCAGATGACGTACTCATGGATATTGTTTCCTCGGTTGAATGCTTCAAAACAAATCCGCACAGATGACGCTCTCAATCGTCTAATTGTGGACTAAAAAAAAGGAAAAGTTAAGAAACTTTTTTATTTCTTCCTCTTTAAATATTTCCAGAATTCAACATATTCTCTAATTTTTTGTAAAAAAGATACTTAGGAAGCCATTCTATATAGCGATAAAATTAGCAATAGTTACCGACTTCACCTTCACGATACAATACAGTCCACGAAAAAAGGGCTCAACCGGAACCGGCTAAGCCCTTTTATATAAAAATGGAGGCGGGGGGAGTCGAACCCCCGTCCGAAAAGTTTCAAGCAAAGGCGTCTACATGTTTATTCCCAGTTTTAGATCTCGCCGAGAGCGGCTCCCTGGGACCGGATCATCTCTCAGCCAGCTGAAAAAGAAATCTCGTCCGATCGAATCTCAGCGGTACAATCAGACCAGTCTGCTAAATGACGTTCCTACCTTCCCCACAGACACAGGAAGAGGAACGGTAACTGGCTTAAGGGTTAGTTAAGCAGCTACTGCAACATCATAATCGTTAGCGATTATATATAAGCCGTTTTTTAACGGGCCAACGGCATCCCGCACATGCAACCTTTGTATCACCCTTCCCGTCGAAACCGTTTCGCCCCCTTTTAGTTAATTTAAGATTAAAAATCTACCTGACTTATTGTATATAAGATCGGTATGATTCAATTGCAGAAAAATTAGCAAAATAATTGGACTACTGGAGACTCTTCGCAAATTGCCTGCAGAGAAATCATAAGATTCATATTCTAAGGTATATTCTTTCTTTTAAAATTGCAAGGTCGGGCGCGTAGCAGAATTCCCAAATAGGCTTAGAAAGAGTTTGAAAAGTCTGCTCTCGATCAAGGTTGAAAGTAAAACGGGAGAGGCCATGAGGGCACGTTTATATTGTTTTTTGAAAAGAGTCAAAATTTAATCAAAATGTTAAAAAAAATGCACTATGGGAAAATTGACCTTTGAAAGGTTTTCCACAGAGCCTGTGGAAAACTTGTGGACAATATCAATACTTTCGTTGAATTTACGAAGATTAGGGGATTCTTGATAAAGAGCACGTTTTTTAATCGCTAAAAAAATCCTTTATTTTTGATAGTTTAATGTTTTTTTTGATTTTCTATCAAATAATCTAAAAAACTCATTGACAGGATTATTTTTTTCCACAGATTTCATTTGGTTTCCAATGTCGCTTTTTCGTCTAGGACATTAGCCCTCAGTTATAGTCAATAATTTGACTGCTATTTAGCCCTAAAAACCTCATTTTTTGCCAGGATTTTTTAATCGGAGACAATTGGAGTAGTATTGACGGGCTATTAAAAAAATAGAAAATTTGACGCTGGGTTTATGCCCTCAAATCAAGGCAATTTGTGTGTAGGAAAATACGCCAACGAGAAGTTCTTTGAAAGTCGCAGGATTTTGCATAAGAGGGTCTGCATACCCCATTGATACCGAGTTTTTATCCCTTGCTGGTTTCTACAAGGCTTAATTATAGGGGTTTTTAGGGGTGACGCAATTTGCATCAATGTTTTCCACAATCCCTGTGGAAAAGCTGTTGGGGAAATAGCAAATCTCGTTTAATTACAGTACTGTATCGTTCCAACACCCATGTTGATTAAAATGAATGCAGTTTTTTAACTCTTTTAAAAGCAATGTGTTATATAATTGATTTTAGAATGAGAAACGAGGGTTGCAAAGCTTTCAAAAACGTTTTTCTGATGTCTTCTTTTCACTCAAATGATCAATCCAAAACTGATTTCTAATTTTTGCTGGTGGTACTTTTTTCTTATCTTGGCTACGGCTTTGGCTGGTGTGGTTTTTATTTACAGTGCCAATCACGGTCGTCCTGAAGCTTTTTTTCGCCACCTATATATCAAACAATTGTATTGGGTTCTTTATGGTTTGATCGTGATGATCGCCGCCATTTGGGTGGACTATCGTATTTTTAGCCGCTATGCCTACCTTTTTTACGCGCTCACACTGTTGGCGTTGGGATATGTTTTACTCAATGGGGTGGTGGCTTCGGGTGCCAAACGGTGGATACGCATTGGCCCCTTAACTCTGCAAGTATCTGAATTTGCAAAGTTTGCTTTAATCATTGTTCTGGCAAAGTACTTTGGTGGGGATAGACAGCAGGGGCAATACCGATTGCGGGACCTCTTTATCCCTACTCTTCTGACGCTGACTATTGGTTTGATGATTGCTTCGCAACCCGACTTGGGGACTGCAATGATCATCTTCTTCCTTTTCATTATTTTCATTACTGCGATTGAGATTGATTACCGAACTTTGCTCCGATTGTTTGCAACCGGGTTTGTTTTAACCCCTGCTTTTTGGTTTCTTCTTAAGGATTATCAGAAAACTCGTTTGCTGACTTTGTTTAACCCAGAGCTGGACCCCTTGGGTGCTGGCTACCATTCTATCCAATCGAAAATTGCCATTGGTTCGGGTGGTTTTTGGGGCAAGGGTTTGTTGGCGGGTACTCAGAGTCGTTTGAATTTTCTGCCTGAAAAACACACCGACTTTATTTTTTCTGTGTTTGCTGAGGAGTCTGGTTTCATAGGTGTTATCTGCTTGTTGACGGTGTATCTAATCATCATTCTAAAGGGTTTGAATATTGCCTATCGAGCGGCAGATCGGTTTGGTTTTTTTGTAGCCCTGGGTATTGTCGGTTCTCTTTCCTTCTACATTATTTTCAATATTGGAATGACGATCGGGCTTTTCCCCATCACCGGGCTTCCACTGCCTCTTTTCAGTTATGGAGGGTCGTCCCTCCTCACCAATTTTTTTGCGTTGGGCTTACTGTTGAATATTGAAATGCGGCGTAATATGCACTGAGAACTTCTGTTTCGTCGTATTTCTTAATAATAAATTCAACTGTGCAACCCAGTTTTGTTATGCCGTGTTATAATCACAGCATATATAGAACAATAATGATTAGGAATCTTTCCCCGTACTACTTTTGACCGCTCATGCAATCGCAAATCATAATTAATTCCAGTGCCAGAGAAATTCGCGTCGCTTTGATGGAGAATGACCAGCTCGTTGAATTATTCATAGAGCATCAGGCTCATAAAGGCATTGTTGGTAACATTTATAAAGGGACCGTCACTAAAATCCTTCCCGGGATGCAGGTTGCCTTTGTCGATATAGGTTTGGAAAAATCTGGATTCCTATATGTTGGTGATATCGACATTCTTGATAGCTTGGACTTGGAAAGTCATGATGAAGTCCGGGTTCCCCTCAGTAGTCCAGAGGAAAGTGATCCCGATCAAGACAAATCGCATCGGACACTCAATCACGATATTCCCATTCAAGAAATATTGAAAGAGGGGCAGGACATCATGGTCCAGGTGGCTAAAAATCCTCTGGGAAGCAAGGGACCTCGTATCACAACATACATAACACTGCCCGGACGCTATCTGGTGTATATGCCAACGGTGAATCATGTCAGCGTTTCTCGTCGAATTGAAGATGAGGAAGAAAAAGAACGCTTGAAGACTGTTATCGGGGAGATAGGAAATCCGCGTGAGGGCTACATCGTACGGACAGCAGGACAAGGTTGCGAGAAGGAGGATTTTCTAACCGATCTGACATTCTTGCATTGTCTTTGGGGGACGTTGAAGGATAAAACATCCAATGAAGATGGTTCCAATTTGCTTTACGAAGACCTCAACCTCATCTTCCGTTCAATACGAGATCTGTTCACTCAAGATGTTCAGCGGCTGATCCTCGACTCCAAATCTGATTATGAAAAATGCCTCGATTTTTGCAAAAAATTCTTACCTCATCTGTGTGGAAGAATCGAGCATTACAGCGACCCTCTGCCCATCTTCGATTTTTACGGGATAGAGGTTGAAATCAACCGCGCTCTGGATCGAAAAACCTGGCTGAAATCAGGCGGCTATATTGCCATCGACCAAACCGAAGCTTTGGTGTCTATCGATGTCAATACCGGAAAATTTGTAGGTCACAACGATCCTGAAGAAACTATTTTGACGACCAACCTGGAAGCCGTTCGCGAGATCGTTTATCAATTGCGACTGCGAAATATTGGCGGTATTATCATTGTCGATTTCATCGACATGGCCAAGGAAGAAAGCAAGGAAAGAGTTTGGACAGCTTTGAACAATGCCCTGAAAAGCGATCGGTCGCGCACCCGGATTTTGAAAATTTCAGAAATCGGGTTGGTGGAGATGACGCGTAAGCGCGTTCGCGAAAACCTGGTTCAAACTCTCTGCGAGCCTTGTTCTTATTGCGAGGGAGAAGGTTACATAAAATCGACAACGACCACTTGCAACGAAATCATTCGAAGTGTGCAAAAAATCGCCGGCTCTCCTTCGACGCGCAAACGGTTTGTCACGCTGGAAGTGCACCCGCAAATATACGATTTGATGTTTGAAGAAGAGACTTCTTTCATGGAAGAGCTGGAGCAAAATCATGCTTTGGAAGTGACCTTCCAAGTGAACCCAAAAATTCACCGAGCCAAGTACCGTATCTCGGTAAACGAAGAGCTACAATGAGCATGTCTATCAATTCACTATTTGATAAGTTTTTTCTCAAGACAGGGGTGTTTGTTTTGTTTTGCTGGGTGGGGGTTTCCGCTTGTGGTTCCACTGGGAATAAATTTGATGAAACCCAGTTTGGTGCCATCGTAAATGGGAAAACAACTCAGGATGAAGTGATCCAACTCCTTGGCGAACCCTACCAAAAGGGAGTCGAGAACGGGAATGTTGTCTGGATTTATGAATACAATAAATTCAGTCTTTTTGAAAAAAGTGCTTCAAAAGACCTGCAAGTCGTCTTCGACAAAAAAAACACAGTACAATCGCATCAATTCATGAGCAATTGATCCTCTCTTTTTTACAATAAATCCCCGAAAAAATAATGTTTGGTTTCGAAGGTTCCCGACAAACCGCATTACATTTGTCCTGGTTTGCATTTTTCCTGACCTTCGTTGCCTGGTTCAACATGGCACCCTTCAATACGACCTTGATGAAAGTTCTTGGATTCACTCAAGCGCAGGTCGATATTCTCATGATTTGCAATCTGGTTCTCACTCTACCTGCCCGCATATTCATTGGTGGATTGGCTGACTATTTTGGTCCACGCAAGGTTTTCAGCGGACTTCTCGTATTTTCGGGAATTATATGTATTCAGTTTGCCCTGGCTGATAGTTTTGAAGAATGTATTTTTTCGCGCTTGATGATGGGAATTGCCGGCGGGGGTTTTGTCGTCGGAATAAAAATGATTTCAGATCATTTCCCTGCCCGACAAATGGGGATAGCTCAAGGAATTTACGCCGGTTGGGGGAACTTTGGCTCTGCCGCCGCAATTTTCTCCCTACCCTTGATCGCCGCTAATTTTGCTCCAGAAACGGGTTGGCGGGTTGCGGTCGCCTGCTCTGGAATAGCTTGCTTTATCGGAGCTTTGGTTTATTGGAAGTGGGCAATAGACATCCCCTTCTCGCATAAGCAGTCCTTATCTTTCTCCGGCTTCAACATAGAAATAAGTTCGCAGAAAGATTTTATCCTGCAAATTTTTCTATTATCCGCTATCTACGCAGGTCTCATTTTTATTGTATGGAAGCTTGAAGACTCGGGATACCCCATTATCAGCGCAAATACGGCTTGGATTTTAAGTGCCGGACTCCTTATTTTATTTGCCGCAAATATACGAAAATGCTATCGCGTGAATAAAGAAAGTTTGAGCGGTCGCCCGCGCTGGGAATACTCTTTTAGCCAAGTCGCTATTTTGAGCTTGGCTTACGCTCTGACCTTTGGGTCCGAATTGGCCATCGTATCTATTTACCCCGAATGGTTGCAGACTGTGTTTGGGCTTACGGTCGTAGGAGCGGGCATTGCAGGTGCCAGCTATGCATTTTTGAACCTGTTCACTCGCCCTTTTGGAGGATGGATTGCTGATCGCTGGGGCAGGAAGAAAATGCTGGTTATCTTCACGTTTGGTGGCATGTTGGCGACCTTTACTATGGGGCATGTTACCAAG
This sequence comes from Nitrospinaceae bacterium, assembly GCA_029261475.1. Taxonomy (GTDB): domain Bacteria; phylum Nitrospinota; class Nitrospinia; order Nitrospinales; family VA-1; genus Nitrohelix. The sequence continues at coordinate 18,767 of JAJDBG010000023.1, read as the reverse complement.
GACTGGTCGCTCATTGGGGTTTTGGCAATGGCTCTGATCTGTGGGGTCTCCATGCAGGGAGGGAATGGTGCTAACTTCGCCTCAGTGCCGCTCATACGCAAGGAGTTGACGGGGAAACTGGCGGGGATTGTGGGTGCCTACGGCAACCTGGGTGCAATATTTTTTCTAAGTACCTGGAGCCTGTGGGGTGCTAAAGGATTTTTTCTGACCATTAGCGGATTTGCCGCACTCGTCTTATGCGCCCTGTTTTTCCTGAGAAATGAATTAAGGCAGGATAAAAACTAGATTTCTCTTAGCGTGACGCTGTAAAAAGTGAGCACCCATCAAATAGTTATGCATCCCATTTGCAAGGCTTACACCAATAAAAGTGGAAGCCTTGCAAATAGATTTTCAAACACCAACCGACCTGCGAAATACAGCAATCCTGCAGTTACGCAGGGCCAGACTCTGCCTGTAGAGCAATGGCGTTCCTATTGAGCAATTGGCAAAGATAAAGTCATTTGAAGATCCTTTGCTCCTGCCGTAGTATCGACGCTGGCCTCCAGATCTCCGGAACTTGCACCTGCCACACCGTCCCCATCAAGTCTTGCTGTAAGGGTAACGTTTCCTTCAAATAAAGCACCTTCCATCATCGTATCTTCCTGACCAATTTCAAAGGTGTAGGGGAATTTGATATCCCGAATCCGTTTCACTGCGAGAGGCGGACCCCGTCGCTGTCCTTGAGGTCGTGCGAAGATGAATAAAATTCCCGAACCCGGAATTTTTCCCTCAAAAGCAGGATCCAACGCGACGGTTCCCGTGACAGTTGTCTCACCCACGGGTTTAGCTGAGATGATTTGATTGAGTGATATTTCCTGATTGATTTCACCCGGCGAGGCGACAATCGTTCCAAAAACATCGCCAGCGGAAGAATTTGCCACCCCATCGTGGTCAAGTCTTGCCGTAATGGTCATTTTTCCCTCAAATTTAACTCCCGGGCGCATGACATCGCGAGCACCCAGAGTGAAATTGAACGGAAACTTGATCAGGCTATGCCTCTTCGCGGCGAGAGGAGGACCACTTGTCACGCCTTCGGGGCGAGCAACGAGGAACAACACACCATCTTTTGGCGCAGTGCTTGCGTATTCATCAGAAAGCGTCACAACTCCAGTGATTTCGGTCGCTGGATCGGAGGCTTTGTTCGCTTGGGTCAGCTGGCGTTTGATTTCGATTGGCATCGGGTGCTCTTTTAATTCGCGCTCGCAGGCCACCGTGACAAAAAAAATGGACAAAATGAAAAAAAAGCTTAAGTGTTTCAAATTGAATCTCCGATAAGGAAAGTATTGGCGAGCAAAATAAGAATCTCTCGACATTTTTAAGGCATCATATCAGTAAAGAGGTTCATTTTGAAGTGGGGCTTAAACCCAGCTAAGAAATAGAGGTTTGCAGATGGTTTAAGGGGGGGGAGCCTCAAAGCTGTTTGTTGATTGAAGGCCTGCAATAATCAGGCGACCTTTTATCAGGTGTTTAAAACTTGGGAGGTGAAGCCATGTTTTTTCAAGTTCGCATCAAAGATGCACAAGGTAAAGTAAAGAAAGTTATCTCTAGCGAAAGCTTGAGCAAACGCTACTGGGATGAATTTTTAAATAATTCACCAGAAGTAAGTAATGTTAAAAAAGCTGAAAAACGCGGGAAGAAATCAGTAACTAAAGAACGCGTTGACATAGACAACTCTATGATAGAGGAAGATTGGAATTTGTGATCTCAGATCACAGCAGATCAAATTCAGGGGGGACTCTCTCCAAGTTTCGATGCTCCTAATCCTCCACCAAAGGTTGTTGAGTAGAGACAAGGCATAGAAGATCCCTGAATCTGTAAGGGGCGGAGCCGAAAGGCCCGTCCCTTACGCCCCTTTTTTAAAATCCCCTCAAGCAGTTCGCAAAACCCACCTAATTTTTTACACTTTTAATTTAAAACCTGATGAAGGATCTGCCTTTTTCAGCAGTCCCTTTAACGATGCCTGCGGTCTAGAAGATTCCCGGTACTCTCACTCGACAGGAAGAGGCTCAAAAAGGCTTTTGAGATCGTCTTCACTCAAACCAGAGGCGGTTTGATTTTTTTCGTCAAGCAAACTGTCGGACAAAGCTTTTTTCTTTTCTTGTAGTTCCAGAATTTTATCTTCCACCGTTGTTTCTGCCACTAATTTATAGACAAATACTTTTTTGTTTTGTCCAATCCTGTGGGCGCGGTCGGTGGCCTGCATTTCGACAGCGGGATTCCACCAGGGATCATAGTGAATCACCGTATCTGCGGCGGTCAGGTTGAGTCCAGTTCCTCCCGCTTTGAGGCTGATCAAAAAGAGTGAGGTTTCCCCTGCCTGGAAATTTTTAACAGGTGTTTTCCTGTCTTTGGTTTTTCCTGTCAGTTTTAAATAGGGGATGGATTGTGCATCCAGTTCTTTTTCGATCAACGACAACATGCTAGTGAATTGTGAGAATAGAAGGATTCTGCGCCCTTCCTCTATCATCTCTGGAAGCATTTCCATCAATCGTTCGAGCTTAGCTGAGGCGATTTTTTTTTGTGGTGTCGCGGTTTTGACCAGTCGAGGATCGCAACAGACCTGACGTAATTTGAGCAAGGCATCTAAAACAATGATATGGCTACGCGCCAGTCCCTTCCCTGCAATTTCTGCTCGTACTCTGCTGTCCATAGTCAGCCGAACAGTTTCGTACAGTGATTTTTGTTCTCTGGATAAAGGGATATGCTCAATGAGTATTTGCTTGTCCGGTAGCTCTTCTGCGACCTGCTCCTTTGTACGGCGTAGCACAAAAGGTTTGATTCGTCTGGACAATAGCTTGTTGCGTTCGTCATCCGCGTATTTCTCTATAGGGTTTCGAAATAGGCGACGAAAACATTTCTCGTTGCCCAGCATGCCCGGCATGAGAAAAGCCATTATCGACCACAAATCCCCCAAATGGTTTTCCATAGGCGTACCTGTCAGGCAAAAACGATGCTTGGCATTGAGTTGTCTTGCTACCTTTGAAGCTTGAGCTTTTGGATTTTTAATGACTTGGGCTTCATCAAGTATCACTGTATTAAATTTTTGATTCAAGAAAACCGCTTTATCGCGAGAGAGTAGAGGGTAGGTCGTGAAGACCAAATCGTAATTGCCAATCTCATCAAAGCGATTTTTTCGTTCGCTTCCATGCAGTGAGAGCATGGATAAGTTGGGAGCAAAGCGGTGTGTTTCTTGAATCCAATTGGGTAGCACACTGGTAGGCATGACAATCAAGCTGGGTTCCTGTAAACGTTGCGCGGCTTTTTCGATACTGAAATATGCCAGCGTTTGTACTGTTTTTCCCAATCCCATATCGTCAGCCAGAATACCTCCCATTTGATATTCTCTAAGGAACTCAAGCCAGTTCACACCCTCTTGTTGATAGTCGCGCAATTCCCCGGTGAATTCTTCTGGTATTGGCACTGCTGAGATCCCGCGGAACCCATTCAGCTTGCGCCCCAGTTCCCGCAAAGTTTCGCCGCCACTCCATAGAACTTCGTCGCTTTCATTTTCCAGAGCAGCGAGTTCGGCACTGCGGTAACGGGGAAGTCGCATCTTGCCATTTTCCAATCCTTCGGTTTTCAAAAGGCCCATCAAAAAAATCAGCAGAGGTTCTATCTTTTTAGCAGGAATTGCCAAAACCTCTTTGCCTTCTGTCGGCACCAGAAACCGACCGCTTTCCGATAGTTTTAAAAGATCTTCATCACTTTCCATAGAGCGAAGAAAATCGACGAATATAGGCACAAGGTCCACGCGCTTATCATCAATGGTTACGCCCAGGCCAAGCTCGAACCAGTCCTTTCCGGTTCCTTCCTCTATTTCGGCAAAAACATCATCGGTCTCTTTGAAATGGAAGGGCAGATCTGTGGAGTCCACTTTCCAGCCATCTTGTTCCAGTGTGGGAATCTCGTTGAGGCAAAACTGAACTTGATCGGTTACTTCCTCGAAGGGGTTGATTGCATGCACGTCTTTGTGGTCAGCACTCAAATCGAAAATTTCGGGATTATCAATCAACTCGAATCCCAGCTTTATCATTTTCTTGCCAGCCTTTTCTTCTAGCTTTCGATTCCGCTCAATCTTAATCAAGCAGTCGTCTTCGACAAAAGTGACTGTGCGCGAACTGTTCTTGTTGCTCGACCAGGGGGTACTAAATCCATCATACTCGAAGGACAAACGTGCCATGAATATTTCCACAGGGGGGCCTGAGCTGTAGCCGTAACTATCAACGTTGTAAGTTTTTCCCATGAAAAGTTTAAGGCAAGGTATGGGTTCGATCGCCTTGCGGGTTTCCATTTTGAGGACCGAAGGTTTTGGAATATTCTCCTCGGGAAAACGTTTTTTCATTTCCTTGGCCAACAAAACGGTTTGCTCTGGACTCACATTTGGTGCCAGAGCAAAGGCAGAGTTGAGAGCAGAAGGCAGTCCCGTTGTTATCTCTCCGACTTCGCCATTTCGGGTATTGATATAATAAGGTGGATCCAGAGGCAGAACTCGCATGCCCTCCTGTTCTTCATCAAAATGGAATATTGCTGTCTGACTGCCGTCGGCCTTGCTCCGCCAGCGCAACTCTGCCGTCCGGGCTGGACCGGGCTGAAGACGGGGACCTTGAGCATTCGCCCAATAGCATCGTTGCGTGGCAAGGATTTGCTTGAAAATCCTATACCCTTCTTTTCCCAGCAATCTCGAACCTTGCCAGGCATCGGTTTTGTTCATGAGATTGTGCGCATACAATGCATATATGATTTCGTTGTCTGCGTTTCTGAAATGCTGTGGTGTGACGCCATGCAAAATACTATTGAATCGATACGGAACAGGCGCGGATGTGCTGAACTCTCCATTAGTTAACAGGCGAACTGACTGCGGATGGATAAGGGTATGATTGCCCTCTGCATCGGAATCTATTACATAAATGAGACGTTGTTGGATGTTTTCGGGATAGGCATCCTGGTTCTGATGACCCTGCTCGGCAGAGTTTAAATTATCGAGCCATGCGTTTAATTCAGGGCTGAGATTATTAGAAGGCCCATTTGTTCCCAAATTAGAGGGTTTCGGTTGATTGACTAAACCGTAAATGAGAAGTGCCGCAATGTGTTTGCATTCCAGCCTTACCGGGCAGGTACATTTCCCCAATAATCTTCTGTTCTGATTGAGTGGGGGAATCATCACCCTTTGATGATAGGGGTACACGCTATTTCCATTCACCTCGCCCTCGATAACAAATCCGGCACCGTCTTTACTCCAGTGGATATTTTTAACCCTTCCCTGCTGGGCATATTTTTTCCCATGGCCAAAGGCATTGTGGGTAACCGATTTTAAAATATCGTTTATATTGTAATGAGAAGCCATGGTCGGTGAAAGTAGGGAATCGGAAGGTTTGAAATAACCTCTATTCATCAAATGTTAAGAATTATAGATGATTCTACCTCTCTGGTGAAAAATTAATTCCTAAAACTTCTTTCTACTTTCAATGTGCTTTGATACAGTTTTAGTTTGGCCTTGTAATTCAACATCGTCATTTGGCAAACACATTTTTTCTGCAGGATTTTTAAGATGGCAAAAATAGGAATGGTCAGCCTCGGCTGTCCCAAAAATACAGTAGATACCGAATGGGCTTTGGGAGACCTCAAGCAAGAGGGGCACGAGTTGACGCCAAATGCAGAAGAGGCCGACTTCATTATCATCAATACTTGCGGATTCATTGACTCAGCCAAACAGGAATCTATCGAGGCCATTCTTGATATGGCCCGGTACAAGGAGGAAGGCACCTGTATTAAATTGGTGGTGACAGGTTGTTTGTCCGAACGCTATAGCGAGGAGCTGTTGAAAGAAATCCCCGAGATCGACCACCTATTGGGAGTCCATCAATACCCGCAATTGAAGGAAATATTTTCGGGCCTGGACCCCGCGACCCAAAATCAGAAACGAAATCTGGTCGGTCAACCTCAACAGTCCTATGTAGCAACTCCAAAACGCGAACTGACAACGCCCCAGTATTCCGCTTATCTCAAATTGGGAGAAGGGTGTTCTAATAAATGCGCCTTTTGCATCATCCCCAGAATGCGCGGCCCTTTCAGCAGTCGACCCATCGACTCCATTCTCGACGAAGCGCGTGTTCTCGCAGAGGGGGGTGTTCGTGAGTTGAATCTGGTTTCTCAAGACACGACCATGTACGGCATCGACCTTAGGATGAAAAAAGGTTTGACTCTGTTGTTGGAAGAACTCGTTCACGTTGAAACCGTTCAATGGTTGAGACTTTTTTATTGTTATCCCACCTTCATTGATGACTCTCTGATTGACTGCATTGCGCGTCAGGATAAAATTTGCAACTACGTTGACGTTCCCCTGCAACATACACAGGACGAAATGCTAAAGGCCATGAAGCGACAAGAACGGGAAGCCGGCGTTCGTAAAATGATCGCCAACTTGCGTGAACGAATCCCCGGAGTCGCATTGCGAACCACATTCATAACCGGGTTCCCCGGTGAGACGGAAGATCATTTCCGCCATATGGCAGACTTTGTTGAAGAAATGCGGTTCGACCATGTCGGTGTCTTTGCGTATTCCGACGAGGAGGGAACAACTGCCTTTGATTTTCCGAATAAAATTCCAACAGAAGTTGCTCAGCAACGACGCGATGAATTGTTGAAAATTCAAAATTCAATTGCCCAAGAAAACAACGACCAAAAAATTGGACAGATTCTTCCAGTTCTGGTTGAGGGTCTGGATAAGGAAGATGATTTTCTTTTCACCGGTCGGCTTGCCAGTCAAGGCCCTGGCGGAATTGACGGTCAAGTCATCCTCGAAGAATGCGATGCCCCGATCGGAGAAATCATCCCAGTACGCATAACAGGTTCCGCTGATTACGACCTCATCGGCAAGCCCGCCTAGAACTACAAGCTCAGCAATAGGATAATGTTTCCGGGTGCGAATGTGATTTGATTTCGGAAACACGATGTCTCAAAAAAATACACATTCCAAATAAAAAAGGCTTAACCTGAATGGGTTAAGCCTTTTTTATTTGGAACATCAACACCTCAACAGTAGCTTAACAATACCCTGATTTTGTCCAAAAATGTCAGGTCACCTCTATCAGCATTATGAGACAACAATAAACGCAGGCACGATACTTATATGTTATCGTTTCAGCTACTAAATTTTTAATTTTGTTTGAAAAATAAAAACCCCTCATAGAAAAATTCTCAATGGAATCAGACGTACTTCTCCATAAATTTATATTCATTATTTCTTTAGGAATCACCGCGCAGTGGTTTGCCTGGCGTTTCAAATTTCCTTCCATTGTTCTGTTGTCTGGTGCGGGGTTATTAGCGGGGCCGGTATTTGGCTGGGTCCATCCCACGCAAGATTTTGGAGAACTGATGGAGGTTTTGATCAAACTTGCGGTTGCGATCATTTTGTTTGAAGGAGGACTCAATCTCCATTTGCATGAGCTCAAGGAAGCTGGCAGGGGCGTTCGGCAGGTCATTCTTTTTGGCCTTCCTCTGGCCTGGTTATTTGGATTTCTCGCCAGCCATTATGTTCAGGGCTTGTCCTTCCCCGTCGCTCTGCTTTTAGCCGCAATTCTTGTTGTCACTGGCCCCACTGTGATCCTGCCTCTGATCAGAGAAACCAAAGTCCCCCCTCGCCTGGCCTCCCTGTTCAAATGGGAAGGAATCGTCAACGATCCTCTCGGCGTGCTTCTGGCCATCCTGGTTTTTCAATTCTATATTGCTTCGGGAAATTACGATCCAATGCAACAGATTTTTATGAGCTTTGGATTGGCCGTGGGGGTTTCGGCGACCCTTGGTTTGGGCAGTGGATTGTTTTTGAAATACGTGTTTAAAAAAGGATTTGTTCCTGAATTTTTAAAAGTCCCTCTCATCATCAGCATGATCTTTTTTATTTACGGGATCGCCAATTCGGTTCAGGAAGAAGCCGGACTGTTAGCAGTGACCGTATTTGGTGTCATGGTTGGGAACATTGGCCTGACAATCATTCACGAACTCAGAAGGTTCAAGGAAAACATTGCCACCCTATTGATATCCACGGTTTTTATCATATTGACAGCCGATCTCGCTCCAGAGCAATTGATGAAAATTGAATGGAGAAGTGTGGCCTTCATTTCCTGCATCCTCTTTTTAGTGCGTCCCCTTGCGATCTGGATTTCAACCATTGGCGCAGGCTTGAGTTGGCGCGAACGCCTGTTATTGGGTTGGATTGCCCCACGAGGTCTGGTTGCGGCTTCCGTTTCCGGGTTGTTAGCACCTCAAATGATAGAGCATGGCTATGAAGATGCCTCGCTCCTGGTTCCGTTGGTCTTTGCCGTGGTTTTCAGCACGGTTATTTTACACGGTTTTTCTTTCTCTATCATCGCTCGCGCCCTTGGATTGTCCTCTAAAAGCCAGGAAGGAATTATTATTGTGGGAGCATCTCCCTGGGCGATAGAACTTGCAGGTGTTATCAAACAAACGGGCCTCCCAGTATTAATAGTGGATTCATCCTGGCACGATCTGAAAGAAGCTCGGCTGAAATCTATCCCCATTTATTATGGGGAAGTTTTATCTGAAACCAGCGAACAAAATCTCGATCTCTCGGAGATGGGATACTTGTTGGCCGCAACAATGAATGACTCCTACAATGCTTTGGTTGCTGGCGCATTTGCGCATCATTTCGGGCGTGAGCGAATCTATCAAGTTGCTAACCACAGCGTCGGGGCAGAAAGTAAAAATGAGGTCAAAAGCACTAGCAGAGGTCTTACCGCATTTGACAACGACCTGCGCTACGAAAATATTCTGAATTTCCACTACCAGGGCTGGAAGTTTCAAAAAACGCGCCTCACGGAAGAATTCACTTATGATGATTTTGTAAAATTAACCAACGGAAAGTCTATTCCCTTTTTCTTGATTGAGGAAACAGGGAAATTAGTTTTCGCCTCTTCTGATCAAGAATTGAAACCCAAACCGGGCGATACACTCATTAACTTTGCAAGTTCTGAAAAAGATACCGACTAGGTTTGAAGTGCTTTAAATAAATTGTAGCGTGGGAGTGCCAACTGAAGGCGACCTGATTGGCAGGTCAATATAGGGAGGGGATTTAACTTGTAATACAGAGACTTCTATCGAACGCCAGAGAGATGAGCTTTCATCTCTAAATCGATGACATTTAGATGTTGCAACCAAAGAATTTTAAATGATTCCAGCAAGTTGAAAGTTTCAGAACTGGCTTCATCCGTATTTTTTATAGAGAACAAATGCTTTTCTAACTCCTCGGCCTCGTCAAGCAAAAATTGATGCTCCGCTTTATGCTCCTCCACTTCGGAAACATAAGCTTTCAATTCACTCTGAAACTTCTCTTCACGTTCAAAGTGCTCACGGGTATCGCTTAAAAAATCAGAAAAATGTGTTTGAATAGTCTGCACATCTAAATGATTATTGAAATCAGCATTGATAGTATTTAATTTTTTTATCAAACGCTTGTGATCATTATCAATATTGGGACACCCAACGGACATTTCATCGTTCCAAACAATGGGAGAAACTTTTCGCACAGACTCCTCCCGCAAAGTCTCCTCTACGAGATTCATTAATTTATCAACATCCAAAGGTTTGAGAACGTAGGAGTGCGCGCCCAATTCAATGCATTTTTGAAATATTTCAATATCTCCGAGAGCCGTTACCATTATGACGGGAGCCGCACAACATTCTTTGATACTCTTTAAAGCGGCAAATCCATCCATATTAGGCATCCGAATGTCCATTAGAACCAAGTCGGGCTTGAATATTTTGGCTTTATCTACAGCCTCCTCGCCATCGTATGCAACTTCAACCAGATACCCCTGATCTTCAAACAAATCATCTAAAAGAGCACAGAACTCTTTTTCATCATCCACTACAAGCAATTTGATAATGTTCTTAAGTAAGATCATACTGTATGCCTATATTATAGATAAATCGTATTTAACATCCTAGTCCTTTTAAGTGAGATAGTCAAGCTAACAAACTTACACAAACACTCAATAAGAATATAATCACACCTTATATCGTTGACTATTATTTTAAATAATGGTTACTATAGTCTATAGTAGATTTTTGGTTAAATTTTGAAATTATGAATTGGATGCCCCCCTCTAGCGAAAAAACACACTTCCCCATTTACTAATTAATATTCATGCTTTCTAGTAATTCACCTTCAAATTTTTCTGCGAACAGGCCCTGCATCATGCCGTCTGAACTGGATGCTTTGATGGACTCCAGTCAGTTGGGCGATCATATTTGTATGTTCTATGAATCTTCTGAAGAACGAGACATGATCGCTTCGCATTTCATAATGATCGGATTGGGATTAGGAGAGCGAGTTCTATATATCGACCGAGAGGAAGATCACTTCTCAATCATTCAAGCACTACGTAAACTGAGTGTCGATGCGGGTTCCCTGATAGCCTCTGGACAATTGTCAATTTTGAGCAGAAAAACAAGCTACCTGTCATCAGGGTATTTTAATCCCGACCAGATGATAAAACAATTGGAAGACTCCGCTCACTTGGCAAAGGGGGAAAATTTTTCGGGTTTGAGAATAGTGGGCGATGTTCCTCACAGCGACGGATGTGATTCTATGATTGAAAAAATCGTATCCTATGAGACCAGGCTCAACCGTTTTTTCCCCAAAAGCAATGCGCTTGCTTTGTGCCTTTACGATCGATCTTTATTTTCGGAAACCAGCCTCTCAAAAATACATTCAGCTCATCCTCTGGTGTTGCATGACAATGCAATTCACAAAAATTCTGATTACGCCCTGCCCAAGAGTTAGCCTCAAGCTTCCCCCATTAGCCCCCCCCCTTTCCCATCATTTCCACCCACTTTGCTAAAATATTTTGCATGAGCATGCCTCAATGGCCCTGCGTTCGCGTCCTAAAGTAAAAGTTTGCATGCTATTGAATCGTCTTTTTTAGAAATCTCCCCGCAGTTGCGCCATCCCACTACACGCTTTAATATTAAATGGATTCATTCTAATTCATTTGTTTTTATGCAATGTTTCCATTAGATTATCCGTATAATAAAAGTCTGTGAATTGAGGTCACAAGTGACGCAGACGAATCTATAGTGCTATGCCTGACATGAACCCACGCCCCCTAAAATTAAAAATGAATCAGGCTCTAGTTTTTTGGGTTACTACGACCTTGAGCCTGTTCGTCTTCGGTTTTTTTGAAATTCAGGATTTTGCCGATGACCGTACTTTGATTGAAGAAAAAATAGCAGACATTCAATTGCAGGCCGGGATTTTGGGCCGACTGGATGAAACCCTGACAGTAGCAATAAAAACAGCGATTAATGCTGAACATCTCAAATGGGAAAAAAAATATCACATCAATGCCGCACAGTATGTTGATGCCGAAAAAAAGGTCAAAGCTCTCCTCCCTAAAAAGTACCAGGAAAAAAGCATTGATAAATCCCAAGAAGCTAGCAAAAAATTATTTAAACTTGAAAAAAAGGCCTTCGAACTGTTGAGAAAAGGGCAAAAAGAAAAAGCCCATGCCATCATCTTCAGCGACAGTTATGATACAAACAAGGAACTCCTGGAGGAAGGATTGAGCAACCTCGCTCTATTCACACAAGAATATGTGGATGAACAAAAGGCGGTTCAGAAAAAACATCTTTCAAAATTAATCACTCTCCTTGCAAGCCTCATTACCCTGATTTGGCTGGGAACCTACCTTTTACTGAGCCGTTTTATAAAACGTCAGGAGGCAGACGAGAAGCAACTGATTGAGTCAAACGAAGAAACTAAAAAAAGTAAAGATCAATACACCGATCTCTACGAAAATGCCCCGGATATGTTCGCTTCTGTTGAAGCAAAAACGGGATTGGTCAGAAACTGCAATCAGACTTTCGCCGACAAGTTGGGCTACAGCAAAAATGAAATTTTGGGGAAAGACATTCACGACTTTTACCAACCATCCTGCATGGCCCAGGTCGATCAGACCATTGAGTCGTACGCCGCAACGGGAGTTGTAAAGGACTCAGCTTTACAGCTAAAGAAAAAAGATGGAACGGCAATAGATGTGGTTCTCAATGCCTCCTCTATTCGCGATGAATCGGGGAAGCCTGTTTTGTGTCGGTCTATTTGGAGAGATGTTAGCGAAATTAAAAAAATTGAATCCAGATTCCAAACAATTTTTGAAAATGCGGTGGATGCAATTCTGGTTATTTCCAGTGAAGGGAAAATCATTGATTGCAATCGCATCGCGTGCTCCTCTTTGGGATACAGTCGAGATGAATTGCTCCAATTAACTGTCTCGGACATAGAAACGGCGTTTAACTCTCAGGAGTTAAATACAGTTTTACAAGAGATCCTAAAAGGCGGCTTTTTTTTCCACGAAAGCAAGCATCGCTGTAAAAATGGTACAGAACTCCCCGTTGAAATAAATGCCAGCAGTATAGACTATTTGGACAAACCTCATATCCTTGCAATTTCACGAGATATTTCCAGACGCAAAGAAGCGGAACAAAAGGTGGAGATCACTAAAAAACAACTACTATCAGCTCAAAAACTTGCGGTTTTGGGTGAGTTGTCCGCGGGTGTCAGCCATGAAGTCTTGAATCCTGTGAATATCATCTCGGTGCACAGTCAGGTCATCAAGAGAAAATACAAAACAGAAGCCCCAATTCAGAATTTTTGCGAACGAGTGGATCACGAAGTCAAACGCATCTCCAAAATTTTAAACGCGATGCTTACTTTTTCCAGACAAGTTCCAGGAACTCTATTGAAGGGTTACCTTGTTGATGATATAGAAAAAACAATCAATCTCGTTGAAGCAGAATACAAGCTGGAGAACATTCAGATTGTAAGGGATTGGTGTAGTGAACCTGCAGAGATTGAATACGATCCCGACAAGATGAGACAGGTGTACTTGAACCTCCTGCAAAACTCAAAATATGCGATGCCGAAGGGAGGCGTTATCACCCTCGCCTGCAAAGAACTAAAAATTGCTGGGAAAATTTTCCACCAATTCACATTCAGTGACACGGGAACGGGTATGAGCGATAAAGTTCAATCAAAAATATTCGAACCCTTTTTCACAACCAAACCCGAGGGCGAAGGTACGGGAATGGGACTCTCTGTAATTCATGGGATCATCCAGGAACACAGGGGAACAATCGAAGTGGAAAGTGAGATTGACAAAGGAACGACCTTCACCATCAACCTCCCTGTGTAGAAAAGTCAATGAACCCTGGCTTGCCCTGCCTGACAATCAAAAGTAAGGAATAAGGTCGGCAGAAACTCTACACATTGAAACGGAAATGCATGATATCACCATCCTTGACAACGTACTCTTTTCCTTCAATTCTCAATTTACCCGCATCCTTAATAGCCGCTTCAGATTTGCATTCAATCAAATCCTCCAGACTGTAAACTTCGGCGCGAATGAACCCTTTTTCAAAATCAGAATGAATGACACCTGCCGCCACGGGGGCTTTCGCATTTTTGGGAATGGTCCAGGCCCGGGTTTCCTTAATTCCAGCAGTGAAGTAAGTGGATAGCTCAAGCAAACCATATCCACAGGAAATCATGCGATCCAATCCCGTTTCGGTCAGTCCCATTTCATCCATGAACATTTGCTGTTCTTCCGGGTCCTCTATCTCCATGATCTCACCCTCAATTTTACCCGCAAGGGCTACGACCGAAGAACCATCTTGCTCTGCGATTTTTTTAACCTGCTGAACAAAATCGTTTTCCGTATCACTCGGGTCCATGACATTGCAAATATAGAGAACGGGCTTGGCACTTAAGAGGCCAAGGCTTTTCAAATACTGGCTTTGTTCTGGATTGAAACCTGTCAGCGTTCGCACAGCTTTGTTTTGATCCAGAGTCTCGATCAACTTCAGGATCACTTCTATTTGCATACGAGCTTCCTTGTCCCCGGATTTAGCCAGCTTTTCAATCTTGAGCTTTCTGCGTTCAAGAGATTCCAGGTCGGAAATCATCAATTCAGTGTTGATGGTATCTATATCAGAAGCCGGATCGATCACATCGCTGACATGGGGAACATTGGCATCCTCGAAACACCGGACGACATGAGCGATGGCATCCACTTCCCGAATATGCCCAAGAAATTTGTTGCCCAAACCTTCACCCTTCGATGCCCCTTTGATGAGCCCTGCAATATCGACAAACTCCATAGTCGTAGGAATGATTTTATTGGTCTTGACGTAACTGGCGATGATATCCAGACGCTTATCGGGAACAGGTACAATGCCGCTATTGGGTTCGATGGTCGTGAAAGCATAATTTCCCGCCAAAGCTTTCGTCCGTGTCAAAGCACCAAATAGAGACGATTTTCCCGCCTTGGGGAGGCCAACAAGGCCACAGGTAAATCCCAAAGAGCTTTAAATCCTTAATTTATAAATTTAAATCGTTTCTCCAAGAGGAGAAGCCGCGAACTATTAAAAAACAGGGATGATAATACCAGAAAATCGTAAGGGACGACGATTTTAAAAATAATCACCGCAATAAAAAACGGAACCCTTCAAATGGGAAAATCGAAGCCATCCCCAAAGCCCCTGTAACGACCTGTCTACCGTTCGCAATAATAACGACTGTATTCCATATTGTACCCTCTCTCGTGATAGACGATACTACTAGTCAGGAAGAGGGACCATACATTATAATCAGAGAAAATTTAATCACGCTCAATCTATCCCCGGATCAAATGACTTCAGAAACAAATAAACTCTCTCAAAATTTTTTACTGATGCTAGTAAAAAGTATCGGCCTGGGAATCTTTCTACCCATCGCAGGTAGCCTCCTGTTCTATTTCTTTGATCCTCATTGGCGTTGGCCCCATGAACATTTTCACGTTGTGATTGAATCCCTGGGAGGCTTCATAGCTCTCTCTGTAGCGGGACTCCTGTATTTTTTGAACGATGCTGATAGTGGAGAAAAACATCATTTCTGGATTGGGTGCGGCCTCATCAGCATGGGCCTGCTGGACATCTTTCACGCCGCCGTTCCACCGGGGAACAGCTTTGTATGGTTCCATAGTCTGGCTACTTTTTTCGGCGGGCTTTTCTTTGCATTGGTTTGGATAGATCACCAACGTTTTTTTTCGCAATACTTCAAGAAATCCTTCTATTTAATCGGATTGATATTTATAGCATTTGGAAGCCTGTTTATCCTGATACCAGAATGGGTGCCTCCCATGGTCCATCAGGGCCAATTCACTTTTCTAGCCCGACTGTTAAATATCCTTGGTGGAATCGGATTTTTTGTCGCCTCTGCATGGCTAATCTGGGAAGTTCGTCTCAAAGGAAAGATTGACGACTATTATTTGCTCGTCCATAGCCTGTTATTTGGCTCGGCAGGGGTGCTTTTTGAGCTATCCGAATTGTGGGACGGACCTTGGTGGTGGTGGCATTTTTTAAGATTGCTGGCTTATAGTGCCGTTTTCATTTTTGCCTTGAAGAACTATCAGGAAATTCTTGTTGAATTGAAACAATTCAATTTGGCAATGGAAGCAAAAATCAAAAAACGTACCCAACTCCTGGAACAAGCTAAATCGGAAGCTGAAACTGCCAATAAATCCAAGTCTATATTTCTTGCCAATATGAGCCATGAAATTCGCACTCCCATGAATGCGATACTGGGCTATTCCCAAATACTATTAAGAAATCATAGCCTGGATAGTGACACCCGGGATGCGATCAAAACAATAGACAGTAGTGGGAAAAACCTTCTCAGAATGATCAATGAGATTCTTGACATATCTAAAATAGAAGCCGGCAAAGCACGACTGAATCTGACCGGTTTCAATCTCAAAGATCTGGTCGATAATCTTACAAGTTTGTTTGACCTGCACTGTCGCGAAAAGGAATTGCGTTGGACCGTTAAAGGCTTCACCCATCCCATCCTGGTAAAAGGAGATGAGGTAAAGTTAAGGCAGATTCTAATCAATCTTCTCGGCAACGCGATCAAGTTTACAGACTCCGGTGAAATTAAATTCAACGCAATCGCTTTAGAAGGCGATCATTACCGATTTGAAATCATAGATACCGGGCGTGGCATTCCTGTTGAAGCTCAGAAAAAAATTTTTGATGCATTCCAGCAAGACGAAGAAGGAGAAAAAAAAGGCGGAACGGGCCTGGGGCTGGCGATTGCCAAGAAGCAATTACAACTGATGGGATCGGATTTATTGTTGAAGTCAGAACCCAATAAAGGCGCACATTTTTATTTTTCTATCCACCTTCCGCCCTCTACAGAACTGACGGAAAACCAAGACACAAAAATAAATTCAATAATGAATTTAGCTCCCGGCTATAAAGTCAAAGCGCTGATCGTGGATGACATCAAGGAAAACAGGGATGTCCTGGCAAAACTTTTGACAAGCATAGGGGTTGAAGTCATCGAAGCTCAAAACGGTAAAGAAGGAGTGGAGAAAACAAAGGAACATCTCCCCGATATCGTTTTCATGGACATCTTAATGCCTGTCATGGGGGGAGAGGAAGCTATAAAATTAATCCTGCAGGAGTTTGGCAAAGACCGTATCAAACTAGTCGTGCTCACGGCATCGGCATTTGACCAGCGCCGAGACTATTTTATAAAAATGGGAAGCCATGAATATATTTCCAAACCCTTCAAGATTGAAGAAATATTCAACTGCCTCAACGAACTACTTGACGTGGAATTTCTTTATAAAGAAGACTCCTTGAATGAATCTGCCGAACCAGGCGAACAAAGCTTTACAAAAACATCAATACCTCAAAATCTCCATGATAGGATCAGTGAAGCCGCAAGCTTATACAACGTTACCTCATTGGACAATTGCATGAAAGAGCTTGAAGCCCTGGGAGACGATGCCATTCAATTGAGTGAACACCTCAAACTTCTCGCAAAGAAATACAACATGGATGAAATCATAAAAATTATGGAGAAGGTCGAAACTAAAAATTAACGTTGATTGAATCTCATAGCCTTCAAAAAAAATGGAAAATTATGTTTACTTCAGGACCAATCGGTCCTAAAATATCTTTATGACTATTGGAAGACCACGGGAATTTGAGACGGAAGAAGCACTCGAAGCGGCTATGAACCTGTTTTGGAGAAAGGGTTACGAAACAAGCTCATTGGATGAATTACTTCAAACCATGAGCCTTTCTAAAAGTAGTTTCTACAGCACCTTTGGCAGCAAGCATGAGTTGTTTCAAAAATGCATTACCCATTATCGAAAAATGTTGGAGGACAGGCTTTTGGAGAATCTGGAACAGGAAAAATCAGGTCGACAATTCATTGAAAATCTATTCTTTGACCTTACCAAAAAAGAATTCAGACAAAAAGATCTCAAAGGTTGCCTGATTATGAATAGTGCCAATGAATTTGCACAAAAAGATTTACCCGTATCAACTTTAGTTTCAAAAGGAGTGAGCAACCTTGTTGAGATACTTTTGAAAGCAATAAAGCAGGCTCAAAATGAAGGTAATGTTTCTAAAAATAAAAATCCCCGATCTCTGGCACGCTATCTACTCACAAACATATGTGGTTTGCAGACCATGTTAAAAGCCGGAATAAAGCAAACTGAGGCGAAGGAAATAATTAGAGAAACATTAAAAGCACTCGATTAAAAAAATTTCCATATTTTTGGACCAATCGGTCCCTAACTATAACTTTTAAAGGAGATAAAAAAATGCCATTAGTACAAATCAAGGGCATTAGCGGACTCTTAAGCATTGAGCAAAAACATGAAATCATTAAAAAGGTGACCGACGCTATTGTATCTGTCGAAGGCGAAGGAATTCGCCCTGTCACTTGGGTCTTAATTGAAGATGTTCGATCGGGAGAATGGGGTGTCGGTGGTGAACCTGTAACGACCGAGGCCATTAAAAACCTGGCATCTCAAGTCATCAAATAATTCACAAAACTTCTGGAGAATAAGTATGAACCGCGTTTTACGATCAATGACTGACTTTATAGCAGGCATTCGCAACCTCCATCCATTGTGGCAACTTTGGGTGCTGACATTGGTGGCTCTTAATTTTGCAGGGCCAATATTTTTCCTCGATCAGACAGAAGCAATATGGATCCTCACGGCAGGAATGTTAGGGGCGAGTATTGGTATGTTCCTAGTCAGCATTCAAGGGTTCAATCGCTTGCTGGGCATAATGCACATCCCATGGATACCATTGGTGATCTATCTTTTTGAACGGTTCCAGGAAATAGGCCTTAATAGCTACTTTGGAATTTGGGTAGGAATGGTCATTCTATTCAATTCGATTTCCCTGATCATCGATACGATAGATGTGAGTCGCTTTCTGTTTAGCGAGGCTTGATTACTGATGCAAGGAATTTTAATTTCGGGATAAACTGAAGATGTATTGAATCATTCCTGCGCACCTTCGGAAAGAGGCCTATTGCGAACAGTGAGATTCATCAAACAAGGAATGAGAACCAGCGTAAAAAGGGTGCTGAAAAACAGGCCGAATAGAATAACGACACCTATCCCTCGGTAGATTTCGGTTCCTGCTCCGGGGATCACAACCAGCGGCATCAATCCGAACAGGCTGGTGAAGGTACTCATAAAAATCGGGCGGATACGAATGCGAACGCTATCAAGAATCGCTTCTTTCGTTTCCATCGCCTCTTCCCTCATATTTTGCAGGCTTTTATACACAATCAAAATCGCGTTGTTCACCACCACGCCTATGAGGATGATGAATCCAAGCATGGTCAACACGTCTAGAGGTTG
>JAJDBG010000022.1 GCA_029261475.1 Nitrospinaceae bacterium | reverse complement strand
GGCTCCAGTTTATTATAAAGCATATGAAGGTGGGTCAAGCTTTCGAGACCTTTGGCTGAGGCCAGAGCTGTCATTCCCTCTCGCCCGATACGATTGCCATCGAGATGGAGGGTTTTCAATTTAGAAAGATTTTTGGATTTCGCCAGAGCAACGGCACCTGCATCGCCAATACGATTGAAGGATAAGTCCAGCGTCTCCAGCCGCCCCAGGTATTCCGACTCGGCCAAAGCGATTGCGCCCTCGTCACCCACACGATTCGTGTACAGACTGAGGTAACGCAGTTTGGTCACGTTGGGAGAGTCGACAAGTGCTTTTATACCTTCGTCGCCTATGCGGTTTTCAAACAACCACAATTCTTTCAGAGAAGAGAACAGCTCGCATCCTGCCAACTCTTCGAGTCCCTCGTCTTTAATAGCGTTGGTGTGGAGAAACAATATCTCCAGACCTTCTACTACCAGATTCTCTGCCAGCTCCATGCAGATTTCATTATTGATTTTTCGGCTGGATAAATCCAAGGTCTTGCCATCCTTGGTCCGACCGCGTCTCAACCACTTGCGTATATATGAAAGATCGTCCGCCATTCACCTCGTCCATTTCAGATAAAACGTTTATTGTATATTCGCGTGCGAAAATGTAAAGCTCGAACTGGAAAAAACTTTCATTTAGCTTCACAGTGGATCAGAAAAACCTGCAAATTTGTTCTGCGCCTCGCTCCCAAGACATAGTATAGTGCTTTATGTTCTTTGTGTGAAAAAGAACCCATCAAATTAACAGTCCTGCCCCTTACAAAGGTTGTTCCAATGACTCAAGGAAGCCGCTTTATCCTGGTTGTCGGGAAAGATGAATACGCTGTTATCATCGAATTTGCTGATCTAGCCTCTCTGCAACGATTGCAAAAAGAGGCCGAATCGAAAAATCTAACCTGCAAGAAAATCAGCATCGAAGAGTACATTCCCACTTATTGCGGACGTCGTTATTTCGATATGCAAAACCCTGTCACCAAAAAGCTCTTCAATCTAGACTATCTCATAACCGCCTGGGAAAGTGATAAGAAACACCATTCTGGCGAGGGAACAGACGAGTGGTTCATCCACTGACCCAGACACAAAAGTTTCTTCCCCAACTCCGGCACTCCCTCAACGCCATTTTTTTCTTTCCAAATACATTTTTCTGATCCAGCAACCAACGTATTTTCAATCTATTGCTGAGATTTCATAAAATTCCTTCTTACCTTGACTTAATTTTCGCCTTTTTGCGTCGATAAACAAATCAGATCCAATAAAGGGTCTTTAAATCAAACAAGAGAGATTTTTTTCGGACTTCTCAAAAAGATCGCAAATAAGGTTGGATATGGAAACCCCAGGTCTATCATCGCAATCCTCGTCTCTACTGGAGCAAAACCTTTTTCAAGGTAAGCTAGAAGTCTCCAACTCAGCTCGTTTGAGTGTAAGAACTCAAGAAGGCGACTTGGTCACCCTCTCATCGGCATCTCTAAACTCATTGCAGGGTTCTGAGAGTAAGTCGGCATCAGAAGATGGCGTCGTTGTAGAGGAATTTTCCAGCACATCCTTAGCCGCGTCGAGGTATTCCATTCAAGTGCAAGGTGATCTGAATGAGGAGGAATTGAAAGCGATAGAAGATTTAGCCGCGCGTTTCACCCCCCTTGCGGATAGATTTTTCAACGAGGGTGATGTCGATCTCGAAGAAACAGGGAGCGCATTGACTTCGTCTTTGGGAGTTTTACAGGAAATTGAAGTAGAATTAAGGCAAACGATTACAGCAGAGTTCAGGGAATCTCGATACAGCAGAGGACCAGCATCCGACCCCTATTTCAATGCCGAAAGCTTACAACAAGAAGAACCCGCGCCACAACAGCCTCCTCCTTCCAATATCCGCGATATTGCGGGGCTCGTTCGCTCTGTTGTAGAAACAGCCTTGAACAAACAGGCAAACCAGTTGCTTGGTGACAAAGCCTCTCTGACAACCTTCGAAGAACTCTCTGCCTTACTGAGAAGCAAAGTGGGAGAACTCTTGAAAGAAAGTCTGGAAGAAAATGCTCCTACGGCTGAAACAACGCCCGAGAACCCAATCGAGCCGGCATTACTGATTTAGCCCTATTATTGTTTCGCCAGCATAGGCTTTAGTTTTGCCCAAACGGTCTCGGCCACCACTTTGTAACCCTCTCCCGTCGGATGAATACCATCAGGCCGGGTCCATTCCTTTTTCGCCGCCACACCTTCCAGAAAAAAAGGAATCAGCTGTATTTTATACTTCTCCGCGATAGAGAAAAATACTTTTTCAAAACCCTGAGTGTACTCTTCTCCATAATTGGGCGGGATCTTCATGCCTGCCAGTAATATGCGGGCATTCTTCTTTTTGCAAATCTCGATGATCTCTTCAAGGTTGCGACGCATTTCATCCAGCGACAAGCCTCGCAAACCATCATTCGCACCCAGTTCCAGGATGACTATTTCAGGATTCAGCCTCATCAACCAATTTATACGCCGAAGACCGCCCGCTGTGGTGTCGCCACTCACACCACCGTTGGCCACTCGATACGAAAACCCTTCCTTCTCTAATAGAGTCTGCAAGCGTGAAGGATAGTTCTCCTTTTCGGCAACACCAAAGCCTGCGGTCAGACTGTCGCCAAAAGCCAGGATCACTGGCGGGGTTTCTGCCTTGGCTTCGTTCATATTGTTACTCATCAGAAAAAATACCGCGAAAAAAAATACCGACAATTTGATACATATTCTGCAACAATAACGTACATGCGTCATCCTATTCATAAATAAAATCTCATGGAAACGAACGGTATAAAATTTTGATTGAAATTAGAAATCTGAGCAAACACCTTATGGCCGGGGGTGCCCGGGTCGACATCCTGAATAAAATCGATTTGATCGTTCCGCACGGACAGTTCATTGCCATCACTGGCGCGTCGGGAAGCGGGAAAACCACCCTGCTTGGTTTGATCGCCGGACTCGACTCTCCATCTCAAGGAGAAATCCTGATCGATGGACAGAATATCACGAAATTCAACGAAGACGAACTCGCCGACCTTCGAGGTCAAAGGTTCGGTTTTATCTTCCAGAGCTTTAATTTGATCCCCACTTTAACAGCCATTGAAAATGTCGTTCTCGCGGCAGAACTCAATCAGACCGCAAACGCTTTTGAAAAGTCCAGCGACTTGCTGAACTCTGTCGGCCTCGGCAAGCGGGTGAACCATTACCCCGCACAACTGTCAGGCGGCGAACAACAACGCCTGGCACTGGCCCGAGCCTTCGTCAACGAACCAGACATCATCCTGGCCGACGAACCGACGGGGAACCTCGATTCAAAAAATGGCGAACATATTCTCGAGCTCATTCTGGAATTGCATCGAACCCAAAAAACCACCATCGTCATGGTCACCCACGAAGCACATATCGCAGAGAAAACAGAACGCATACTGCGCATGGCTGACGGACAAATCATTGAGGATTCTCTGATCAAACCTGCTACGCCTCAGAACGCAGAATGAAATCACAAGGACTCAACCTCGCCCAATCTTTTCGCCTGGCTTTAGCCGAATGCCGTGGTGCCTGGGGACGACTCGGGTTCTTCGTCCTCTGCATAGCCGTCGGTGTGGGTGCCGTCGCGGTCATAAACACTTTTTCAATCTCTCTTCAGGATGCAGTCCTCGACGAGTCGAAAAATTTGCTGGCCGCTGACATTGAAATCAAAAGCAGTTGGGAGCAAAGTCCCGAAGATCGCAAGCGGATGAACGATGCACTGCCACCCGGCTCGCAAATCGTTTCTATCAAGGAATTGCATGCGATGGCCCGCTTTCCCGACCCTAAGTCTCTGGGAGAAACGGGCTCTCTACTTGCAGAATTAAAAGCCGTTCCTCTACAGGCTCCGCGCTACCCGCTTTACGGGGAACTGGAAATGCGACCGGGAAAATCGATTGAAGAGTTGCTTGCAAAAGGCGGGGCTGTCGTTGAACCCTCATTCCTAGAACGCAGTGGATTGAAAGCAGGCGATACCTTTCAACTAGGGAAAATCGAGACCACCATCAGTGCTATCGTGCTGTCCGAACCCGATCGATTGTCTCGCGCTTTCAGTATCGGCCCACGCATCTTTGTCTCGCTGGCAACCTTAGAAGCATCTGAATTGATTCAACCCGGTAGCCGAGTACGCCACAAGCTTCTCATAGCCTTGCCCAAAACAGCTAATCTTGGCAAAATTTCGGTGATCCTGGAGCAGGAGTTAAAAGACAAATCTGCCTCGATTCGTACTTACAAAGACAGACGTTCGTCCTTGACTGATTCCATTGACCGCATGGGTCGCTACCTTGGCTCTCTCGCCATCGTCGCTTTGCTCATGGGCGGCATCGGTGTCGCTATGATCGTGCATGCTTTCATGGCACAAAAACTCGATTCCACTGCTGTGATGAAATGCCTTGGTGCACGTTCTGGAAATATCTGGAAGATTTATTTAATGCAAGCACTCTTGTTGGGAGCAATGGGTTCCCTCATTGGAGTGGGAGGTGGCTACGCATTTCAATACATTTTGCCGGCAAAATTATCGGGTCTGCTTCTAGTGGAAGTCGAGCCTGAATTTTATTGGGAACCCGCGATACGCGCCTTATTACTGGGCTTGGGAACAACGGCTCTGTTTTGCGCCTGGCCTTTATTACAAGCCGCTCGCACCAATCCCCTGCGTATTTTCAGAAGAAATTTTGAAGAATCTTCTCCCACAGAAAGTAAAAAACAGCACGCTCTTGCTATTCTATTCTTTCTCGGCGGCCTTTCTTTACTCGCCTATTGGCAGGCGGGTTCGGTCAAAAGAGCAGGTGTTTTCCTTGGGGCCTTACTCGTTTCAGTCCTCATTTCAAGTGGTGCCGCCTTACTTGCTATCCGCCTGCTCAAGAGACTTCCCGCACGAAGCAGTCTTGGCACTCGCTACGGACTCGCCAATCTGCACCGTCCCAACAATCAGACTTTACCCATCATCTCCTGTCTCGGGCTGGGTGTCATGCTATTGCTCACAGTGCGACTGACGCAAATCGACGTGCTCATCATGTTGAACGGGAATACAGAAAAATCTCCACCGAATTATTTTTTCATCGACATTCAATCCGATCAAACCACCGCTTTCAATGAAGCGATGTCTTCTGTCGCTCCCACTGCAAAACGAGACTTGACCCCTTTGATCCGCTCCCGACTCTACTCGGCAGACGGTAATAAAATCGAAGACTGGGTTTATAAAAATCAGGCCCAGGAAGAATGGTTCATCAATCGAGAATTTGTGCTGACCTTCAGCGATGAGGAAGCACCTCCTGAAGGCAACAGCATCATTGAAGGAAAATGGTGGGGAGGCAAAGGCCTGACACAAGCAGAAGTTTCGCTGGAAGAGGATGCCGCAAAACGCTTGGGGCTTGATATAGGAGAAATCCTGACGGTAGACATTCAGGGCATCCAGATTTCTGCGCCCGTCACCAACATCCGCAAGGTTGACTGGCGAAATATGCGAACAAATTTTTATATGATCTTTTCATCTGCCGCACTCGAAGGCGCACCTGTGACTTATGTTGCAACAGCGCATGTGCCGGCAGACAAGGAAATCGCTGTCAGGCGGGCAGTGGTCAACAAACTTCCGAATGTGACCGCGCTCAGTTCCAGCGATATCATCAAGACCGTGCAAAGCATCACCGAAAAACTAGCGGGGCTGGTAGATTTCATGTCGGGATTCAGCATCTTCGCCGGCCTCATCATCCTCTCAGGATCAATCGCTTCTACTAAATATCGACGTATGAAGGAAACGGCTGTGCTAAAAATTCTCGGAGCGCGACGTGGCACTGTGGTCCGCATCCTGTCTACTGAATATGCTGTGTTGGGAATCCTTGCCGGCTTGGCGGGAGGTGGGCTTTCCATTCTACTATCCTGGACCGTCATGAAATATCTGGTGAAAGCTCCCTGGCATTTTCATCCAGTAGCGATCTTTTCAGCAATCGGCCTCACGGTACTGGCTGTCGTCGTGACGGGGATATTGGGGAGTCTGGACACCATCAGAAATCGACCGGGGAAAACGATCCGTCAAATCATTTGAAGCATTGGATAGGGCGATTCGAAACGCATACTCAAAAACGCACAGCCCATTGCCACCGGCGGCTCGCCGGGCAGTCCATTGCCCCTCCGGCGAGGAGTTAGACCATGCCTACGGGGGATTGACGCATTTGCGCCCTTTGCTCCGCTGTCATTTGCAATTGTTGCAAACGATTGTCGCCAAAATAATCAATGTAGAGGAAGATGTATTCCCGCACGCAAGTACGCAAATCCCATTTCGGATCGTGGTCGCGTTCAAATTTGTTGAACACTTCCATCGCGTCGTTGATGTTCAAACCCTTCTCAACGGTGAAGTAATAATCCATCGCCAAATCCCATTCCGGATTTTTGTAAGGAACGACACCGTACTTTTCTGGTTCGAAAGCGACCGGACTGTAACGGCCCAAAACAAAAGTCATGAATCCCAATGAATGGATATGCTCTTTGTTTTCCTCACAAAACCGTTTGCTGTCTTCCGTTTCCTCTTCCGTCTCACCAGGGAACCCAAAAAATCCCATGATGTGATTCCAGATACCCGCTTCTGAAGACAGCCGGAGATTGGTGCGGATAGCGTCCAAATTCGTGGCTTTGTCCATGAGACGCAAGACACGCTCATTGCCAGACTCGTAACCAAAATGCAAATAACGACAACCCGACTTCGATGCAGTGTCCCAAACCTCTTGATCGAGCAAACTTTCCTCAAAACGCATATGCGTCGTCCAGGCAATGTCTACGTCTTGCGCGATCAATTCATGCGACAGTTTTCTGAAATGCGCAGGAGGGTAAGACTCGTCGGTAAAGTGCATATAGCGCGTACCGTATTTGTTTTTTAGAAATTTGATTTCATCAACAATCTGCGCCACTTGTTTCGTGCGAAAGCCTTCAACATATCCCTGAAAATGATCGCAAAAAGTACAGCGCCCCCAATAGCAACCCCGTGTTGCGAGGTAAGGCAGGATGAGACGCGGCACGAAATATTTTTCAAGAGGCAGTCCATCAAAATCGGGAGGCGGCAACTTCGCCATATCTTCGGCGCAAACTTCGGTGTTCGCACGAATGCCTTCTGGTGACTTGTAGATCAAGTTCGGTAGCTTTGAAAAATCGTTCTCGCCTTTTTCAATGGCCTCTATCAATCGCAGGAAAGCCGTCTCGCCTTCGTAAATGATTGCCGAATCGTAGTATTGAAACAAGCGTTCGTTGGTCTTCAATTCGTCACGCAGGCGAGTGACAATATTCCCTCCCAGAGTGATGTGGGTTTCGGGAAATTCCTCTTTGATCATTTTGCAAAACGTGAAAGCCGCTATGACCTGCTTTTGCTGAACCAGTGAAATACCGACAACACCGGGCTTTTCCTTTTGCATGACGGGGCGGATGAGACGCTCGTACACGTCGCGATAAACATTGATCTGTTCATCGTCCAGAGCCTCTTCCACTTCGCTAGACATGAAGGGTTTGTAAATGAGGTCGGTCTCGATCGGCGGGAAACAAATTTGTGCGGGATAGTAACCGAGAGAAATATAAGACATGGTCTCATGCAAGCGTTCGGTCGCCCATTCCAGCTTGTCGATCTCGTAAAAACTTTCGCTACGCAAAATTTTCAGGGCAGATTCGACATCGCAAATAACTCTCTCGACTCTATCAGGAGTCCATGCTGTCAGATGGCTTTTTAAAGCACTCTCTTCCTCATCCAGACTCCGTGTTTTAGCTTCACGGCTCAGGTGATTCAATTCAAAGTCAATGCGCTTGGCAACGTATTCCAAAAACGAACGACTGAAAAACATCTCGTACATTTCGACGTTGACATCCATTTGAACCACTTCATGACCGGCGGGTCGCAATACAGCTGTCAACGACGGCAGACTCAGATAAGGTTCTGATGGCAACCAATCAGGAGGAAATAGCAGGAGCGTTTTCATGGAAGTAGATTTCCTTTAAAAAATTGCATTCGAGTTTGCTTTCAGCAATGTCTTTGAGGCAACTCGCAGGTCAAGCCTGACACAAAGATTTTTCTTCTTTATCTGCGCCCGATTTTTTTCCGTTCAATGGGTCTTTGCCAAAATGGTCAAGGTACAGTAGAAAATGTTCCCGTGGCAAGGTGCCCCATAATTGGAGCGATGGGAAATTGCCTTCTCCAAGCTTGATGCATTTGTCATTCATTTCGACGGCTTCGGCTCGGCTCATCCCTTTATCCGCAACAAAGTCCAGATTCATCGCAATGTCGGCAACAGGATCTTGAACGATTTCCTTTATGGAATATTTGTCAGGAAATTGGTAACAGCTTGAATCGCGATTCAGCAGGAACACTCCCGGCCCAAACGAGTGAATGGAGTCGAGATTGTCTTTCAGGAAATCGATGGTTTCCTGAGCCTCATCACGCGTTTCCGTCGGGAAACCAAAGAAGAGGAAAGCGTGATTCCAGATGCCGGCGTTGTGGCTTCTCTTTAATACATCGCGCTCAGCTTCTTTGGTCGTGCCTTTGTCTATCAAGGCAAGGACTCGGTCGTTGGCACTTTCCAGACCGTACATGAGGAAAATAAATCCCGCTTTTTTGATTTTTCTGAACAAGGTATCGTCCATCACTTTTTCAAATTTGAGAAGAGCAAGTGACTTGATTTCCACACCCTGTTCGATCAGAGCGTCGGAAACATCGTTCAACGAATGCGGGGAAACGGCTTCATCTGAAAAAGTAAAATATTTTGTTTTATAACGTTTGGAATGCGCCGCAATTTCGGAAACCATCTGATCGGTTTTCTGCTTGCCGTAACGGTGGCCGTACACATAGCTGTGTGTACAGAATGTACACTTCCCCCAATAACATCCCCTACTTTGCAGGATGGGAATGATGGGATAAGGCGACAGGTACTTATCCATCGGCAGACCATCGAAGGTCGGTGGCGGAACTTCCTCAAAACGCATTTCAACGCGTTCGGGATTGATCTTCACCTCTTCATTCTCGGCATAGATCAAATTAGGAACGGTCGATAGAGACGCGCCTTTCTGCAAGGCTCCCAGTAACAGGTTGAGCGGCTCCTCTCCTTCAAACGTCACAATGCTGTGGCAGAATTCTTTAAAAAAGTCGGGCTTGCCCAATAATTGATTGGAGTTGACGCTGAAAATAGGCCCGCCCAATGTGATGTGCAATTCGGGGTAACGCTCTTTGAGCATACGCGCCAGTGTGAGACCGGGAATGATTTGCGATATGCCTACAATGGATATGCCCACAACCTGATAGCTCGACCAATCTTCTGTTTTCAATAAGACCTGATCGTATAAATCAATGAAAGGATTGGTTTCTGGATCGCGTGCCGATTCTGCGGCTCGGGTCGTGGATTCTTCGGAGCGTGTTCCACTCTCAAAAGTAGAAAGGTTGAAGACAGTGGGAGCGTAGACGTCGGAGACCAATTTCAGGGCCGACTTGATGATGAGGTCGGCTTGTTGGTAAGAATTGAAATCGAAAAATCGTTCGGGTGTCCTCAAAACATTTTTAGCGTCTTCCACTTGCCCGGCAATTACGCTGGAAAATTTGAGTCCGGTCGACAACACATCCATCATCGTTTTATCTTTGATGCTGAATGTTCCTTTAGACCGCAGTGCTTCCAGCTTGCGCTCTATTTTAGCCGCCAATCCCTTAATAACTGGTTCGGATAAGAAGTGATCGTAGGACTCGATATTAAAATCCCTCTGCTCGACCTCCCATCCTTTAGACCTCAAATAGGCCGTCAGGTAAGGGGTGCTCAAATAGGGCTGCGTCGGATACCATTGCGATGGAAATATAAGTAGAGTTTTCATGAGTTCTAAATCATACCATTTTCAATGAATATGCCCAATCATAAAGCATAGACGAATAGTGTCAGCTCCAAAAGCCTGACGCAAAGTTGTTGAGCCTGTAGAGACCTTATTAAGTTTTAGATTCACCACCGTCGATGAAAAGAGTTTCACCATTCACAAAAGGGCTGTCTAATAAATATTGCAAGCCACGCGCAATGTCTCCAACATCACCATGCGTTTTCATCGGAACATGAACGGAAGCCCGTTCCAAGTAGTCTGGCGAACCATTTGCGGGAGGGAGAATGAGTCCCGGTGCAATGGCATTGACGCGCAAACTCTCGCCCCACTCCAATGCCGCCAGCTCGGTCAGGTGCGCCAAGCCCTTCTTGGATACGGAATAGGCAGAAAAACCTGGCACGTTGCGTAACACGCGCTCGTCAAGAATATTGACGATCATCCCCTTTCCAACCTTGCGCTTGTAATCGCGCATGAGTGTATACGGTGCTGAAAGGTTGACGTTCAAAGTATCCTGCAATGTTTTGGATTCGCTATTTTCAATGTCCTGATTGATGAAGATAGAAGCCGAGTTGATAAGCAACTGAATGTCTGAAAACGAATCAGTCACTCGTTCTATCAATGTTTCCACCGATGCGGGGTCTGCAAAATCACATTGAAAACCTTCGCAGTGTCGCCCGAGTGCGGTCATTTCATCAAGAACAGATTGCGCCGACTCTCTGGAAGCACTGTAGTGCAGGGCGATGTCCCATCCCCTTTCGGCCAAATGCAAGGCAAGGGCGCGACCAATTCGCACCGCTCCTCCGGTAACAATCGCTGTGGGCATGCTTGAACACCTTTCTCAATACAGGTATACTTCCTTCACTTTATATCGCCTATTTAACGATAATTTTTCCCTCATTACCACTTTATCTGGAGATTCCCGCATGGAAGAGGCTCAACAAAAGAAAGTTGTTAATATCGTCGTCATGACCGTTTCAGACACACGCACGGAAGCAGACGATAAATCCGGCCAAACCTTGGTCGACCGCGTAAAGGATGCCGGACACAACCTGGTCGAAAAACGTATCGTGAAGGACGAAGTCGTTCTATTGAAAGCCGCTCTCAAGGAATGGATTGAACGTGATGATGTGGACGTTGTGATTTCTACAGGCGGTACAGGCGTGACAGGAAGAGACGTTACCCCCGAGGCCTTTGAAGCAATGTACGATAAACCCATTCCCGGTTTTGGCGAATTGTTTCGTATGCTCAGCTATCAGAACATCAAAACATCCACCATCCAGTCACGAGCTACAGGAGGTGTCGCTAATGGTACATTCCTATTCGCATTGCCCGGTTCCACAGGTGCTTGTAAAGACGGTTGGGATCAAATCATCGTGCATCAAATGGACAGCACACACAGACCCTGCAATCTCGTCGAGTTGATGCCACGACTCCTGGAAAAATAGAGGCGTGTCCTTCTGGCTCGTGAAGAACCGGGTCAGAGGTCTTCGCTTTGTTTGATTCGCTCTATTTCTTCCTTGATGACAGCTCGTGCGATATGAGGTGTGATTTCTCTTACAATTTCCCGAACCGACGCCACAATGATCTCTGATAAACCATCGACTTCTTTTTCGATGGAAGTGTCCAGCGATTGCTCCAAAATTCCCTTGATGCGTTCGCCGACAACCTTTACAAAGGGATCTTCTGCAGCCTGAAAACGGGGAACAGGAGTCGGGGACGGAAAGCGTGTGGGCGTAGGTGATCGAGGACGAGCCGCTTCCTCTTGAACTGGAGCGTCCTGCTCTTGCTTGATCGATTCTGGAGGAGGTCCACCCGCTTTCAACGAAAAAGCGGAAGGGGCCATTTTCTCCAAAAGATCTTCTGGCTCTGCGACAATATCATCTAGCGAATCGTCATTCTTTGAATTTTCAGATGTTGTTTCCATAGTTTCAATAGGCTCGGAACTCAGGGCATTTTCAAATTCGTAAAATGCCTGATCCAAATCAGATTCATCGTCAATGTCATTGACGTTGATTTCAGACAGATCCTCATCAAAATCGGGCAGTTCTCCTGTCATTTCGCTGAAGGATTCGTCCGGTGCGTTCAGTTCTTTCATCATCTCTGATTTCTCCACCATCCCTGCGATCACCTTACGGTCTTGCTCTGCTCTCTCTTCTTCCGTAATTGTTTTTTCCTCCTCGAAAATGACGGGTTCATCCACATCCTCTTGCAATGCAGATGGCTCCACCAATACCTTTTCGTCCTCTACCACTAAATCTTCAATCTCTTCGCTATCTATCTCTAAATTGTCTTCGCTCTCGACTAAAGATGTCGGGCTTGGCTCCGGCTCGTTTGCATCCAAAGCTTCCGGCTTGGGCAACTCTTCCTTACGCTCCTCGCCTTCATCGGGGACCTCTTCGATTGAAGCCGCTTCAATAGGACGGGATGAAAGTTCTTCTTCACTCGGTGTTTCTGATTGAGGGCTTTCCGATTCAGAATCGGCCATACCAAACGTTTCCGAAGAAAACATGGAATCTAATGACTCATCAAAAGATTTTTCATCGAATGCATCTGAGGATTCTTCGAGACTTTCTTCCAACTCACTTTCAGCATCACTTGATTCGGCGGCTTCTGGCTCAACAGCTTCTGCTTCTGCTTCAACTTCATCGTCTACAGGCTCCTCCGGTAAATCTATCTTTTCAGGCACAACCTCCGCCACTGTCGCAGTGCCTTCCTCAACAGCCTCGGTTTCGGCTGGAAGTTCAAAAACATCTGCTTCCTCTTCTGCAAGCCAAGGACTATCACCCAGATCATCCTCAGTTCCCTCAGCTTCAGTTTCTTCTGCCTCCGGTTCCTCAAAGGAGTCGCTTTTTTCAGGAGTTTCCTCGTTCTCTGTCACATCGTCTTCAGCTAAGAGCTCATCCTCTGCGGGAAATTCAAAAATATCTTCTTCCTCCTCAGAGCCAGACGTATCAAAGGTATCTTCTCCATCCTCCGAAACCTTTATTTCTGCAGAAGCAGGTAACTCGAACACATCATCATCGTCCTCTTCGGTCCCCTCTTCGTTCTCTTCCGTTACAGCGTCAGTTAAACCGAGAGCAATGATGTCTTCTTCGGGTGGTTCGTTGACAATGGTATCCATTGCCAGATCTAGGGCCGTCTCTTCAGTATCTTCTTCAACTTCAGCCTCACCCGACAGCAGGCCTCGTATTTTGTGTATGACATCATCCGATTTGAAGGGTTTGCCAATATGACCATCAGCACGAGACTCTAAAAACTTTTCCTGATTGAATTCTTCGAAATCGCTTGAGAGTAAAAGTATTTTGATGTGTTGCCACTCGGGGTTGGATTTCACCTGGCGGCTCAAATCAAAGCCGTTGATTTCGGGCATTTCAATATCAGCAAGCAAGATATCGGGTTGAAACTCCGGGATACGATCCAGTGCTTCTTGCCCATTTGAAACGCCTTCAACGACCTCGTCTTCTGCCTCAAAAGCCATTGCTACAATTTTTCTTATTGTGGCACTGTCGTCGGCAATTAGGATTTTTGCAGTCATCGGGAAAGTTGGAATGGGACCGCGATGTGTCGCCGTCCACCGTATTCAGGCGCCAAAAAAACTTCAAGACGCAACTCTAACATATTAAATTAAAACGGATTAGAGTATAACATAAATTATCAAATCTGTTGTTATTTCTGCCAACAACCGCTAAGGTTTGGTGACTATCTATCCGTAATAGAAAAATACGACTATAATGTAATATTCAAATCTACCAGGCCAATCTGAAAGATCAGTGTTCAGATTCATTTTCAAAATAAAAAGTATAAAAAATTAATGCGACTTTTTCCTAAATTCACTTTTCGAAGTATCCCCCAATGGCTTGGGATATCCGTCATTTTATTGGTTCTTTTCCCCTATCCGGTGTCTGCAAACTATTTGCAACTGGATGCTGTTACAGGTATTAAAACACGATTTTCTACGGGTTGCTCTACCGTCGAGGAAGTTGCCGAACTCGCCCGGCAAAGAGGCGTGGACGTTGTCTTGTACTCCGACCTCCTCCGCGACTCTCTGGAATATGGAATCGCTCCCTTCGAACGTATCTTCCGTAAGAAAGAAGAGATGCCGTCGATTTTATCCTATGGCACGATGGGTTACCTTTCTGAAATTCAATCGATCGGCAAAAAAAACCCAGACATATTATTGATACCGGGAATGGAAGCCAATCCATTTTATTACTGGACTGGAAGCGTTTTCAGTGATGACTTGGTGGCACATGATGTTGAAAAACGATTGTGGGCCTTTGGACTCACAAGTCCCGAAGACTATGAGCAAACTCCAGTTCTAAACAGTAACTTTTCAAAAAGGGTTTCGGGTTCCATCTCACCCTACTTCATGGGCGGCATAATACTTTTCCTTGCTGGCGGCTTTATGGCGTTCAAGGATATTTATAGAAAAGCGGCTGTAGGACTTGCCATTGCCGCCCTACTGATCACCTTTAATTACCACCCCTTTCAAAGCTCCTCTTTTGATCAGTATCATGGAGCGCAAGGGATTGCTCCTTACCAGGAATGGATCGATCATGTAAATGCTGAGGGTGGTCTGGTTTTTTGGACTGGATTGAATGCGCCCAATGGCAATAGAAAAATGGGGTCTACGCAATTAGAGACCATGCCCTACCCAGAGGACCTGGTTTTATCCCAAAATGCCACTGGCTTTGAGTCGATTTCTTTCGAAGCCACTCCCCAAATCGAATCGGGTATGGAGTGGGACCACATCCTCAAGGAATACATACTCAACAAACGAGACAAGCCCTTATGGGGGATGGGAGGCAACCCCGTCACTTGCGATGGCGAGAATGGTCAAACATTAGGCCAGACACGGACCATCGTCCTCGCCCGAGAACGTAGCCAGGAAGCTATTCTGGACGCTATGAAATCCGGTCGTATGTATGCAGTGCGGCAGGTGGATGATAACCGACTCTCTCTTGACGATTTCAAACTATTGGATAGAAATACGGGAAGAGTTGCTACTTTGGGCCAAGAACTCGCGCTTGAAGATTACCCCGAACTGAGAGGTTCCATACGTTCTCTAAATGGGGGCGAGAAGTCCGCAATCGTCACTATCATTAGAAATGGAACGATCATCAAAGAAGAAACAGTCCCACTTCCGTATCAATTTTCATGGCAAGACAAGGAAGTTGAAAAGAGAGGTCGTTCCTACTATAGAATCAACGTGAGTGTCGGAGAGACTGAACGTCTGAGTTCCAACCCTATCTTCGTCCGCTTTGGTACTCTGGAAGAGCACGTTGCTCGGCTGAAGGAATCTGCTACCAACACGCCTGGTATTGAAAACCCACGAGCCCCAAGTGTTTCATCCCCTCAATCGCCGATGTCATCCATGCCACAATCGCCATCATCGCCAACAAGCTCAACAGCGAGGATGCAAGAAGATCGCTTTCAAATACCGGAAATATCCCGGCCTTCCGTTTCATCACCAACAGCACCCAGTTTTTCCGGCCCCGAAGGAGTAACACCACAATACACAGGAAAAGGCGGACTTGTCACTCCTCGCATGGACGGTCTTTCTATCAAAAAAGGACCTGGAACCATTTTTGAAGATACGATGACTGTCAACCGGAACCAACGGTTGCAAGTCGTGCGAAGTGCTTCTGTGATGTTAGACGACAAACCCTGGCTGATCGTTCGAGTCGATGGGAAACTTGGCTACGTTTGGTCTGGCCTTGTAAAAAAAGTGGAATGACCAGGACCTCATAATATAAAAATTCAAGATTTGACCCTTTAAAGTTTGTTCTCTAAAAAACCAAACAAAACTCTAGTGCCGTTTCCTATTCACCACCCCTTCTGAACACAGCGTCACAGATACCCTTATTTTAAGCGTTCTTCACGTCTAAAACCCGAGTCAGTTCTTTTAAATTTGATGATTTTTCTCTGGCATGTTCCAGTTCTTTTTTTGCTTCGCTCGACTTGCGATCCAATGAAAGGAGAGTTTTTGCCGCCTCCAGATGTGGCTCAAAATTCCAAGGCTGTACTACCGAAGCTTGCCGGAAAGCCGTCAATGCGGAGTCCGGCCTTCCCCTCACAGCCTGCATCCATCCATCTGCCATGAGTGTTTCATAGCTCTGCGGAAAATCATGTTTTAATATTTTCAAATGAGAATCCGCTTGATCTACCTGTCCTCTGGCAATGAGATTTGCTATCATTTTTTTCCGCCAAACAGCTCCACGTTGCCCAAGGAATTCATACATCAAGCGCAAGGATTGAGCCTCCTCTTCAAAACGATTGCGCGATTTGAAGTATTCCGCAAAGGAAGGAACGTAATAACCAATTTTATTGATCCAGTTTTTGTGCAGTAAAATCCCTGCTTGCGAAGCTTCCACTTGAACGATCTTTTCAAATTCTTCAAAAGCTTTCAAATTGCCGTTCTCCCGCCCCTCCCCCGCATTCCTGTCCGAATATTTTAGCAGTACGTTTTTATAGGGAACGAAATGACTCGCCATTGGAAATTGATCAAAAAGTTCGATATTTTGATCGGTCAATATCGGGCGAGTTTTATGATTGAGCTGAATGAACGCCAGAAGATAATTCCAGGATTTTTGCCGTGAATCGAAACGATGGATTCCCGGATCGGGAAGCACAAGTTCTGGAAATCGAAGCGGGGTGATCCATGACGGTGGATTTGATTCGAGAAAATCCCACACGCGAACACCAACGACATCGTCCCGCAAACGTCCCACATCATTGTGATAAAAAAATTGAAACCAGGAAATACCCGCCAGAAATACCGCATCATTTTCCAAAGATAAAAACACCGGCTTCAATAGGGTCTCGCCAGAATAGGATTCAGAACGATCCACCCTGGGAAAATGCATGATGCCTACAGTCACAATCCATAGAAACATAGCAACACTCCCCAAGCCCTTCCAATCCAAATCCCCAAAGCGACTTTCATTGGATAGACGGGAAGATTTTTTTTCCTCCGCTTCCCTACCCAAGGTTTCGGCAAATAAAAAACCAAAAAAAACAGATGTCAATAAGCAGACCGCAACATAGGCAGGAAAGAAACTCTCGCCACCCCAATCTTTAAAAAAGACCGCGTTGATACCAATGAGCCATGTAAAAAAAATGAAGAGCGGCAGATTTTTACGCAGGCAAATCCATCCGCCACCAAACATTCCAATGGCAACCACAGGCGACAAACGATTCCAGACATCAAGAATGAAAAAACGCGCCGTCTCCCAAATCCCAATAGCAATGAAGAGCAAACCATTGCTGGCGTTCGATGCCTCCTCCACTTTGGAAGGATCTCCCCCTTTGAAAATGGAGAAATGCACATTCGCATCCTTACGATCCGTTACCTGATACAAGAAACCTTCAAGTGTTTCTGGATTGCCCCAGTCAAAAGATGGCTCGGTGAAAGAACGCAAGGGCAAGTAAGCATAAACCGAAAACCCAATCAGAAAAAATACCGTACAAAGAGAAAGACAACCCGGTGCGCCTTCACGTTTCCAAAAACAATAAAGGGCGATGATTGCGGGAAGAAAAAGCCCAACCGTCGCGTGGTTTCCCGCTGACAATCCATAAATGAAAGCGGCAGCAAAAAGGCAACGAGCATCATTATTTTCCTTCCATGCCAAGAGAAGATAAATGATCAGACAAACAAAAAAAGCGTTTAAAGTATAAACCTCAGCCTTGATCGCATTGGACCAAAAAGGTAGGCAAAAAGCCAAAAAACCAGCCGGGATAAGCGCAATCCATCGGTAACAGGCCTCCCCTTTTCGCCCCAAAACAAGGCATTGAATTTTAATCGAGGTGAGATAAAGAATTCCCAAGCTGAAACAGGCCAATAGGGCCGAAAATAAATTGACCTTGAACGCTATAGAACCAACAGGTAAAAAAGTCGCCAGCTTGGCAAGCAAGTTATATGTAGGAAATCCAGCGGGATGGCTGATACCTAAGGTAAATGCAGTGTCAATGAATTCGGGTGAATCTTTATATCCTACAGTGGGGGAAATTGTCGCCAGATAGGCGAACCAAGGAACAAGAACTAAAAAAAAAACGGTGGAGGGAATTGGATTTTTTCTCGAAGCATAAGAAAAAAGACCCCGCCCGGAGAATACTCCGGACGGGGCATTTCACAAAAAGTGCTAAATTAAGTGATGTTACCAGCAGAGTCGATGGAGAAAACAGTGTTTCCACTGTCATGCGTAGACGTTGCGGCAAAACCAGACTCGTTTGTCGTACCAATCGTTACATCCACGTTTGTGGACTGCTGATATCCAAACGTAGATTTCTTTGCTTCCGTCAAGGAACAAGCATCGGAACCTGAGTTATCTCCCCAATACGCTTTGCAGGCAAGGTAAAGATTGTGCAGATTCGCTTTAGCATCCGAATGGTAGGCTCGTCTTTTGTACTGACTGAACTGGGGAATTGCAACGGCGGCCAAAATACCGATGATTGCAATAACGATCAACAGCTCGATCAAGGTAAAACCCTTTTGATTTTTTGCTTCATTCAATTTAGCAAGCATGTTCTAATCTCCTCTTCTTTCGTTTATAACTTTTCTTTCAAACACAATTTGTTTACACTGGTATAAGCAAATGTTATTCCTTTTTGGGCTTAATTGACCACATAGTTTGAAAGGCCTTGATAAAAAGCAAGTTGCAACTAATAAAGGGTCAACATTCTTCACAGCTCTTCAAAAAAACACAAAGAACTGACATTTTTCGTCACTATTTGTGCCGCTATTTGTTAATAAAAGGCCCCAAAACAGCCCAACAAGACTTCAAATTGTAAAATCAGATGGGTGAAACAGTAAAGACAGGAATATTGGGAGGGTCTTTCGATCCTGTTCATTTGGGGCACTTGAGTTTAGCCCAGTCCGCGCTCGATTTTTTTCTACTGGACCAAGTCCTATTTATACCTACCCACCAGTCGCCGCATAAATCCGCAGGGCAGGCATCGCCAACCGCTCGCTGGGAAATGTTACAACACGCCTTGTCCGGAAAGCCACAGTTCAGGCTCGACAACATTGAGCTTCAGAAAAAAGAAGTTACATATAGTATTGAAACTCTCAAAGCAATCCATGCACGATCTTGCAAAGAAGATCTCTACTTGATTCTTGGTGCCGACACATTTGAACAAATCCACACTTGGAAGGATGCCAAGGAATTAATGGGGTACGCAAACTTCATCATTGGCACTCGTCCAGGGTTTTCTTGGGGAACCAGCAAGGATTTGACTCAAAAAATACCCCTTCTCACTCTGGGAGCAATGATTCCTTGCAAAACAAGCCCCCATTCCATCGGCTTCAAAAATAATAAAACCGGGAAAACGGTCACTTTTTTTGAATGTCCATTGCTGGATATTTCCTCCACTCGCATTAGGGAAAATGTTCAACGAGGAATATCCGTTAAAAAAATGTTGCCCAGTGAAGTCGAACAATATATTATTCACGAACGATTATATCTATAGCCCCTGCCTGAGGTGGCAATGAAAGAAACTCTTGATGGTTTGCAGCAAATCGTCCTTTCGGCAGCTGTCGAAAAAAAGGCGATCGATGTCGTTCTTCTTGATTTAAGAGGACGTTCAGATTTAACTGATTATTTTATGATCTGTAGTGGTTCCTCCAAAGCACAGGTGCAAGCAATTGCCGATGCGGTGATAGAGAAAACACTTTTGGCTGGTATGAAGCCGTCCTTCACCGAGGGCTACACGACTGCCACTTGGGTGATAATTGATTTCATGGATATTATTGTCCATGTTTTCCATAAGGACGCCCGAGAATTTTACGACCTTGAA
This sequence comes from Nitrospinaceae bacterium, assembly GCA_029261475.1. GTDB lineage: Bacteria > Nitrospinota > Nitrospinia > Nitrospinales > VA-1 > Nitrohelix. The sequence continues at coordinate 24,739 of JAJDBG010000022.1, read as the reverse complement.
CGGCTCTGGGGAGATGCTCCTGTATACAGGGAAGCAGAATGCTGAGGGCTGATGGAGCATTTATAAATTATGAAACAAAATCAGTCAGAGCAATTTTTAAATAAACTATTAGAAATAAAATCTTCTATAGTCAGCGGCTCAGAAACAAAACAATCAGCAAACAGGAAGTTTGAAAGCGGTCCTGCAGCAGATATTTCCGACGAGGCAGTGGAAACTTACTCGAAGGAACTGCGGATGAACATCGGCGAGCAAGAATGGCAAAAACTCAAACTCGTTGAGCTGGCTATAGAAAATATTAAGAACGACTGCTATGGCATTTGTACTGAGTGCGAAAAGCCGATCCCTAAGGCTCGGCTGGAAGTTATGCCCTTTGCCATACATTGCGTCCAATGCTTGAGTAAGCTGGAAGAGGAAAATCGAAAACTCCCACAGGAGCCAACGATTTAGGAATCCCTTGCAGACTAATAAATTATATCTATAATAAAGCGCATCAACCTATACGTTAACCTTTAAATTGGTAGAAATAAATCGTGTCGATCAAAATCATAGTCACCATTACGGTTCTCACGCTTCTTTCCATTTATGTAGCATTTCTGAATCCTCAGAAAATTGATTTCCACCTGACCGAGCACGAAACGCTCCATATGCCCATGGTCATTTTCTTATTGGGCTCTATCATGGCGGGAGTTATCTCTAGCTTGCTCATATACTGGATATCCCAATTCAAGCGAACGATCTCCGACGTTGGAGAATCAATGACTAGAAAACGGAAAGAAAAAGAACGACTGCAATGGGATATCCTTATGGAAAAGGGTAGCAATGCCAGTCTATGCCAAAACTATGAACAGGCCGCACACGCTTTCAAAAAAATTATCAGCGAAAATCCTACGCACGCAGGTGCCCTTTTGCAACTGGGGACAGTGTATCGAAACTTAAAGGATTACGACCGCGCAATTCATATTCATTCCAGCCTATGCGAAAGTGCTCCAGATAATTTAGCCGCGCTTTATGAATTGGCTGAAGATTATGCGGGTGCAGGAAAAATTGATGAGCAAGTCCAAACCCTGAAGAAAATCCGTAACAAGGACACCCGATCCAGTCGACCTTTGATTAGTATGATAGCCGCTCTTGAGAAAAATAAAGACTGGCGTGGATTATGCGACATTCAAAACAAAATCGTTTCTCTAGCAAAAATAGGTGCGGAGCGGAATCAGGCAAATCACAAATTGGCAGAGTACACATTCAACAAAGCTCTGGATCATTTTTCAACGGCTCAATATGAAACCGCTCTAAATGAGTTGCGGCGTGCGTTGAAAGTCGACCCTAACTGCATCCCCGCATATGTCAAGCTTGGTGATGCGCACATGCAATCCGGGAAAATCGCTCAAGCCATTAAAAGCTGGAAGGCAGGATTTCAGCAAACAGGATCTATTTCTTGCCTCGCACGTTGGCAATCTGCCATGAAACAAAGTGGCATCAAAAATTATCAAAGTGAAGTTATCAAAACTTACGAAACCGCTATCAAAGATCCAAGTTCTTCCTCCAAGGAAAATCTGGTCCTGATGCTGGTTGCGTTTTATCTCGACGATGGAAATGTCGATGCGGCCATCGCAGCCTTGAAGACTCACGGTGAAGCGACCTCTTTGAAACAAGCTCTATTGCTCGCATCTGCTTATCAAGAACAAGGAAGCAATGCCGAGGCCGAAGAGATTTTATCTTCTCTATCACTCAAGGCACGCCATCAAAACCTGGAGTATGTCTGCAGTGATTGTGGTGCTGTGACAAAAGACTGGGCTCACCATTGTGAAAAATGCTCCAGCTGGAACAGCCTTGTTTGTCAGTTCAGTTTGCCTGAGAACATAGAAGTCCCCGCGGTGATTGAAGAAAGTACCGATATCGAACAAGAGGTGCCAGCCCTACCTCAAGCCTCATAAAATCGAATCGTCCAGAAGCAATGGGGAAACCCCGTTATTGATCAGACTTTAGATAACACAGTCCATCGATACGAACCGGGAGTTCCCTCATGGTAACTTGCTCAACAGCTTACCGAACGAATGGATCCCGGTGCAGTTTTATGAGCAGATTATTCTGGAAGTATTCTTCGTTTATTCACTACCCACACCCGCTTAGCGGCTTGCCATGTCCTACGAACTATTCATTTGTCTAAGACACCTTGGCGTTAGAAATCGACAGAAGTTCATATCCCTGAACACTTGGATATCTATCGGCGGCGTCGCATTGGGCGTTTTAGCCTTGATTGTTGTCATTGCAGTCATGTCTGGATTCAGCAAGGATTTGCGCGATAAAATCCTGGGCGCAACCAGTCATGTCATCATCACCCAGATTGATCGTTCCCCAATCAAAGAATACAGGCAGGTCATTGAGGCGGCAGTAAGCACCGAAGGCATTGAAGCCGCCGCTCCATTCATCATGAACCAAGTCATGCTGACTCATAACGGGAGAGTTTCCGGAATTGTTATGAGAGGCATCGACCCCGAACAAGAGGCCAAAGTTTCCGATTTGGAAAAAAATCTGGTCTCTGGAGCTTTAGCCGATCTCTCACCTGCTAAGACAAAAAACGGTGAAGGAAGAGATGGGCTCATTCTTGGTAAAGAGCTCGCCAACCGTCTCGGCGTTTCCAAGGGAGACGTCGTGTCCATGATCTCACCTGCCCCACGCATCACCCCTATGGGACTCATTCCAAAAATGAAATTCCTGCGTGTCGTAGGAACCTTCGAATCTGGCATGTACGAATACGATTCCAACCTGGGCTTCATTTCGCTCAGCTCAGCGCAAAAGTTTTTTGCCATGCGTGACAGAGTCACCGGAATCGAAATACGCGTTAAGGACATAGAACAAGCTGGCGAAATCGCGCAAAGACTCCAGAAAAAACTGGGGTTTCCCTTTTATGTTCGCGACTGGATGAGAATGAACAAGAATCTTTTTTCAGCACTCAAACTGGAAAAAATCGTCATGTTCATCATTCTTATTCTTATAATATTAGTAGCCGCATTCAATATCATCAGCACCCTATTCATGATTGTCATGGAAAAGTCAAAAGAGATTGCAGTGCTAAAATCTATGGGGGCAAGCAAAGCCAGCATCATGAAAATCTTTAGCATGCAAGGACTCATCATTGGTCTCGTTGGAACTTTTTTGGGATGCATTGGCGGTTTCACTATTGTTCCCAATCTGAACGAGATCGTCGGCTTTATTGAAAGCATTTTTGGCATCACCGCCTTCCCCAGTGATATCTATTATCTCGACCAACTTCCATCAGAAATCCAATACACCGATTCAGCACTCATCGTCCTATTTTCAATATTGATTTGCTTCACAGCATCGCTTTATCCTGCTTGGAAAGCTTCCCGCATGGAGCCCTCCGAAGGTCTGCGTTATGAGTGAGGCGAAACGCCCCGATGCCCCTCAAAATACTTCTCCGCTGTTAGAGGCGCGGGGGGTTTACAAATCGTTCAAAACCTTGCACAGCGAATTAAAAGTATTGCAAGGCATGGACGTACAGGTTCAAAAAGGGGAAATGCTTGGAATCGTCGGTGCATCGGGTGTGGGTAAAAGCACACTCCTCCATATTTTGGGAGGGGTCGATCGCCCAGATGCGGGGAAAATTTTATTTGAAGGGAACGATATATTTCAGCAGAAAAAAGGATACCTTGAAAAGTTTCGCAATACCAACGTCGGCTTTGTATTCCAAATGTTCAATCTACTTTCAGATTTTACGGCATTGGAAAATACAATGTTTCCTGCACTCATTCGCGGTGACAACAAAAAAATAGCGCGTGAAAAGGCAGAATCTCTACTCACTGAAATGGGTCTTAAGGAACGTTTGCATCATAAACCCAGTGAGTTATCAGGCGGGGAAACGCAACGCGTTGCATTGGCGCGAGGCCTGATCAACCAGCCAAAGTTAACTCTGGCGGATGAACCTACGGGAAACCTTGACGCCAAGGCCGGTGGTGCCTTCATGGAATTGATTCGAAAGTTAAACAAGGAAAAAAATCAGACTTTTATCATAGTCACCCACAGCCAAAAACTGGCTAGCAGTCTCGACCGTGTTCTTCAACTTACAGATGGGAAACTCGGCCCACTGGATAAAAACAGTACCCTCTAAAAATAAAGCCATGCCATCTCAAAAAAAAATCAGCATTTCTGCAATCGCAGATTCAGTAGGAGGCAAAGCAACGGGAAACCCTGAAACGATGATCACCGGTGTTTCAACCCCCGAAAGCGCAAAGCCCGGCGATATCGTTTTCATATCAAAGAAAAAATTTCTACCTCGCCTGGAAGGAAGCCATGCTTCTGCGGTACTGGTCGACTGCGAATACGACATTGATCTTCAGCAGATCGTAACAACCAATCCAGGCTTGGCCTTTGCCGAATTAGTGAATGAATTTCACCCACTGAAAAAGCCCGCACCGGGCATTTCACCTAAAGCAGATGTCGGCAAAAACGTCCAGCTCGGTAAGGATGTATCCATTTCGGCTTTTGCAAGCATCGGAGATCACTCCATCCTGGAAGACGGGGTCGTCGTCATGTCGGGTGCTACCATAAGAGAACACTGCCGAATCGGACGCGGTAGCGTACTTCATCCCAATGTGACCTTGTATCCAGAAACGCAGATTGGAGCTGATGTCATTCTTCACGCAGGCGTTGTCATCGGTGCCGATGGGTTCGGCTACACATTGGACAAAAGCGGTCAGCATTATAAAATCAATCAAATCGGTAAAGTTGTGATTGAAGATCGTGTCGAAGTGGGGGCAAATTCCTGTATCGACCGAGCAGGTCTGGGAGTTACCGTCGTCAAAGCAGGGACGAAAATCGACAATCTCGTACAAATCGCTCACAACTGCGAGGTTGGAGAAAACTCTATTTTGGTCGCACAATCAGGGTTGGCAGGCAGTTGCAAGCTTGGACGTTACACCGTTATAGCCGGCCAATCGGGTTTGGTAGACCATATAACTTTAGGCGATCAGGTGACTGTTGCAGCCAAAACAGCGGTGACAAAAAATTTTCCGAGCGGATCGGTGGTCAGTGGGTTCCCCGCAGCAACCGCCGCTATTTGGAGAAAATATGTAGCCGTCTTCCCAAAACTGCCCAATATGGTTCGCAAAATTCGCGAGCTTGAATCTCGCCTGAACAAAGTTGAAAACAAGAATGATCCTAAGTAGAATAATCTTTATAAATACTTTTACGAAAACCTAGATTCTTCAGGGGAAAAGTTCAAAATAGCTTTTTATCACTTCCCCCTCACAGGCTGACACTTTTGCTCCACCCTGTTGCGCATCGTTTTTTATGTTCTCCCGGGCCGCAACCCAGCTTCTATTAATTTCACTTTCAAAACCACTATGGCACGAACATTATTTGGCACAGTCATTTGGATTTCACTTTTAATAATATTTTCAGCCGCAGACCTCGCTCCTCTGGCTGGGGCAGACCTCGAAAAGTACATTAAAAGAAAACTCAAGCACCACCCCACAGTCCTCAAGCTGAACGACAAATTTTTAGGTGAGCCGGGTGCTCATACACTTGCAGAATCGCCTTTGATGGATACAGTGGAAACCCTCATCATTTACAATGGGGCTATAGGGGACAAGGGAGTGAAGATGTTGGCAAAGTCCAAACATTTCTCCAAGCTGACATCTTTATCTATCGAAACCGATCAGATAACAGACCTTGGTGCTAAAATCATTTCCGAGTCGAGTGCGTTCCCAAAACTAAAGAAATTAAACCTGCACCATAACAATATTGGAGACCGTGGCGTTATGTCTCTGGCGGGTTCTCGCCTATTAGTGAATTTGACGGAACTCAATCTCAACTACAATCAAATAGGTGATATGGGAGTCTGGCGGCTGACCCACTCCAAAAATCTCAAAGACCTGCGTAAGCTCGATCTCGCCTACAATCCATTTGGGAAAAAGGGGAAAAATCTTTACGAAAGATTCATCATAGCAAAATCCATACAGCAATCTTTTGAAGAAAACCGACTACAAGATATCGGGCAAATTTTATCAGGCGACTTGAGCATTGAAGTTTTATTGAGTTTACCTTACGCTTCAGAACTGCTTAACTTGGACTTAAAAAATGCGGGTCTGAGTAATTCAAGCGCAATAGCAATTGCCAAATCAAAAAAACTGAAAAAACTGGAAAATCTGGATCTTTCAGGGAATAATATTGATGACATGGGAGCCATCGCACTTGCCAAAACCCAAGGTCTGCAAAACCTGAAACGATTGAATTTAAATTTCAACCGCATTGGCGACAAAGGGGCCATTGCAATCGCACAGTCGGTTGCCCTGTCCAATCTAGTGTCACTCAAACTCGGGCAAAATCGCATAGGCGGAGAAGGGTCCCGAGCCTTGGAACAATCTGAAACATTGAAGAGTTTACGCCACCCTATATTCGGTTTTTATTAGTAAAAATCCTGATCCGCAAAATGCAAAACCACCAAGATAATGGTATTATTCAAAAGAGTTTTCCATAAAAGATAAAAAATTGGGCCACTATTCCCTAATTTTTTCATAACCGCTTTCCAAAATTTTTCTCAGGTTTAACGATGGTTCAAATACTCGATTTTGAAAAAGAGCTTTTCGCCGAAGAAAGTCAGATTCGCGAATTGGTTTCGCTATCCCATATGTACGATAGCGTCGGTGACATCACGGAAGAAATTGCCAAACGAACCAAAAAATTACGACGAATGAAGCGGGAGGTATTTGCAAACCTCGATGGTTGGCAAATGACTAGGGTCGCACGTCACCCCGACCGCCCTCATATGATTGATTACATCAATCATATGTTCAAAAACTTTCACGAGTTGCATGGTGATCGACGTGGCGGCTATGGCCCTTCCATCGTTGGAGGACTCGCTAAATTTGACAATCAATCTGTCATGGTAATTGGACATCAGAAAGGCAGAACTTCAGAAGAGAAACTGCGCCGGAATTTCGGGATGTCGCAACCTGCAGGCTACAGAAAAGCTTTGCGACTGATGGAGGTCGCGGAGAAATTTGGACTTCCTGTCATCACATTGATCGATACGCCAGGTGCCTATCCCGGTATCGACGCTGAGGAAAAAGGTCAATCTGAAGCCATCGCGTACAACCTTTTCAAAATGTCCGGTCTCAATACCCCCATCATTGCAATGGTCATAGGCGAAGGAGGCTCCGGCGGTGCCTTGGCCTTGGGTGTCGCCGATCGCATACTCATGCTGGAACATTCAGTTTATTCGGTAATCTCCCCTGAAGGATGCGCATCAATTCTTTGGGACGATAAAAACAAGGTTTCCCAAGCCGCCAAAGCTCTCTGCTTGACCTCCAAGGAACTGCTGGAATTGAGCATTATCGATCAAATCATCAAGGAACCTCTGGGCGGTGCCCATCGCAACCATCGTCGAGCGGCGGCTTTCGTACGCAAAGCCTTGCGCGCTAATTTCAAACTCATAGCAGAACATTCCATGGAAGAACTGCTGGAATTACGACAAGAAAAATTTCGACGAATGGGAGAATTTACCGAAGGGGAGAAATGATTTCTCGGTGAGCCACTAAGAACTCAGCAAATCCAACACCTAACCAGCATTGCCTGCGTAGCGTTGGACTATCTGCTTGACCGATCCTAGATAGGATCCTCCAAACAGGTTGAGGTGATTCAGTAGATGGTACAAATTAAAAATATCCTCACGCATCTCCCACCCCGAATTCTGCGGGAACACTTCTCTATAGGCTGAATAAAATCTTTCAGGAAGACTCCCGAACAATCGAGTCATTGCCAAATCGGCCTCGCGAAAACCAAAGTAAACCGCAGGATCAAACAAACAAGGACCTCCCTTGGAAGGGAAATGATTGCCCGACCAAAGGTCTCCGTGCAAAAGAGCGGGGCGTTCGCCCTCGATATCAAGCAATTCCTTCAATTTCCCTTTCAAACGATCAATAGCCTTATCCGTTGCCTTTGGCAAAAGACCTTTTTCTCGCGCCAGTTCTTGCTGGAACCCGATTCGTTGATCTCTAAAAAAAGCCAAACCGTCTGCATTGGGATCATTTATTTGCCTCGTTTTCCCAATGAAATTATCATGGTCCAAACCGTATACCCCCTGCGTGACCCGGTGCATACTTGCAAGGGATTGTGCAAAAACAACAGGATAGTCAGAAGATGCGGGAGTTTCTTCCACATATTCAATAAGAAGAGAATTGGAATCAGCCGGAGGAGTTTCCAGCGGACCTGGTATTTTTGGGCCCCCTTGCGCTTGGGAAAGTAGTAGCAGTCCCTGCGCCTCGGCCCAGAAAAAATTTTCAGGCGCATTGTCGTTGGACTTCATGAAAACACGCTCGCCCTTGTCCAACACCAGAATTTGGGTTTGATTGATACATCCCCCGCTCACAGGGATTTTTTTTTCAATGCAAACAGGACGGGCGAAAATTTTCTCCAGACGACCCACCAGATCTTTTTGCACGATCAAATATTGTGTTGTTCCCGGAGGTATTCTAAAACCTTCGGGCAAGTTCGATGCACAATATTGAAAACAAGATCAAAACCTTTATCGCCCCCATAATAAGGGTCTGGAACATCCAAATCGCCATCGGCTTCGGGGTCAAAAGAACGAAACATTTTGAGTTTTTCCCGCGCCGAATCAGAGGGAGCTGTGTGCAAGAGAGCATCCATATTGCTTTGATCCATCGCTAAAATGAGATCGAGTCCGCGAAAGTCGGAGGACTGAATCTGTTGCGCCCGGCTCTGCAAAGAAATACCGCGATCATTAGCGGTTTTTTGCATCCGTGCGTCGGGTTCGGCACCCACATGCCAATGCCCCACCCCCGCAGAAGACACCATCACTTTTTCAACCAGTCCTTCACGCTCTAAAAGATCTTCGAAAATGCCCTGAGCAAGGGGCGATCGGCAGATATTCCCCAAACAAACGAAACTGACGGAGACAATGCTTTTTTCCATGATTGATTTCGACCTGATTTATGATTAATATGGACCCTCTTTCGGCATTGTAACATTCCACCAATTGAAGAGGAAAGTAATGATCCCTCGTTATACTTTACCCGAGATGGCCGCCATCTGGGAACCACAAAACAAGTTCAATATTTGGCTTAAAATAGAAATTCTCGCTTGCGAAGCACTTTCCAAACGAGGCGAAATCCCAGCTTCTGACTTGAAACAAATTCAGCAGAAAGCAGATTTCAATATCGATCGAATTGACGAAATCGAACGCGAGGTGAGACACGACGTTATCGCTTTTCTGACTTGTGTGGGCGAGTATGTTGGCCCTTCATCGCGTTACATCCATATGGGGATGACCTCTTCCGACGTGCTCGATACCGCTCTGGCGGTGCAGATGAAGCAGTCGGCAACCCTCATCATTAAAGAAGCCAATGCTTTTCTGGCCGCTCTTAAAAAACGCGCCTTCGAACATAAAGAAACACCCATGATCGGACGATCGCATGGGATTCATGGCGAACCCATCACCTTCGGGCTCAAAATAGCCAACTGGTATGCGGAGATGGAACGAAATCTCGAGCGTCTGAAACGCGCACGGAAATCCGTCGCTGTCGGTCAAATATCTGGAGCGGTAGGAACTTTCTCAGCGATTGATCCTGAGGTTGAAGAATACGTTTGTAAAAAACTGGGACTCCAACCCGCACCAGTTTCAAATCAAATCATCCAGAGAGATCGGCACGCAGAGTATTTTTCCGCCCTGGCCATTCTCACAGGAACCATCGACAAAATAGCTACCGAAATCCGCCATTTGCAACGCACCGAAGTTCTTGAGGCTGAGGAATTTTTCTCCGCCAAGCAAAAAGGATCGTCAGCAATGCCACACAAGCGCAATCCCATCGTATCCGAGCAAATGAGTGGGCTCGCTCGTATCCTGCGCGGCAATGCAATGGCAGCGATGGAAAATATGCCGCTGTGGCACGAACGCGACATCAGCCATTCCTCCGTGGAACGCATCATTGGTCCCGACAGTTCGATCCTTGCGCATTATATGTTGCGAAAAATGACAACGCTCATGGAAAAATTGCTGGTCTATCCTAAGAATATGATGAAGAATCTGGAACAGACACGCGGCCTTATTTTTTCGCAAAGCGTCTTGCTCGCCCTAGTCCGAAAAAACGCTCAACGTGAGGATGCCTACCGTTGGGTTCAACGTAACGCAATGCGAGTTTGGGAGAAAAATGAAAACTTCCTTCCTCTCCTCAAAAAAGATAAGGACATAAAAAAATTCCTGACCGCAAAGGAACTTGAGCACGCGTTCAAACTAAAATCTCAATTCAAAAACGTAGACACCATTTTTCGCAGAGTTTTTAAAGAATAATATAAATTTACTAACGAGAATCTTCGTTAAAAAAAGGATATGTGTGCCCATGGAACGTAGAGAGCAATTGTACGAAGGCAAATCCAAGATCATTTACGCAACAGACAATCCCGACCAGGTGATCCAGTATTTTAAAGACGATGCCTCGGCTTTTAACGGAGTCAAAAAGGGAACGATTGTAGACAAGGGCGGCATCAACAATGCGGTGTCTTCTAAAATGTTTCAGTACCTGGAAACCAAAGGTACGAAAACACATTTTGTCGAACAATTGAATGACCGGGAAATGTTAGTGAAGCATCTGGATATCATTCCCGTTGAAGTGGTGTTACGAAATGTGGCCGCTGGCAGTCTTTGCAAGAGATTGGGAGTCAAAGAGGGTTTAGAATTTCCCGATCCCATATTGGAGTTTTTCTATAAAAACGATGATCTCGGGGACCCCATGATCAATGAATGCCATATTGATATATTCAAATGGGCAACGAAAGATGAAGTGGCACAACTCAAAGAACAAGGCTTGAAAATCAATAAATTGCTTTTCGATTTTTACCGCGAACGCAAAATACGTCTCGTCGATTTCAAGCTGGAATTTGGTCGGCACAACGGAGAGGTGTTACTGGGAGACGAAATCAGTCCCGATGGATGCAGACTATGGAACTGGGACACCAACGAAAAAATGGACAAAGACCGTTTCCGTTTCGACTTGGGAAGCGTCGAGGAAAAATATCAGGAAATCTACAATCTTGTCTGTAAGGATTAAAAGAAAAGCTGATTACCTCATCTCGTCTGTGACACAAAAGATGAGGTAATCAGCTCTCCTATTAATCATTTATCCCGCAGACGCATGGTCTACCCTCATAGCTCGATTCTTACGTAACGGAAACACCGAAAACGAAATCAATAAGAATCCCACCGGCATAGAAATCAAAAGATATTTTTTAGAGCCGTCTTCGTATTTCAATTCAATTTCATAAGCCCCAGGCTTTGGCAGAATAATGCCTTGAAATGCATGATTGACACGAAATATTTTTGCTTCCTCGCCATTAACCGTAACGGACCAATGAGGATCGTAATTATTTGAAATTATAGCCAGTCGGGCTTCTTTAACATTTGTGGAAAGAACAATTCTATCTGCGCTATAATCTATGATCTTTAAATTTTCGGCTTTCCCTCTACCTTTTTTTCCACGCAATTGATCCAAACCCGCCAAGTCAACGTCTTCGTCAAAAATGTAAGCAACCTCGCTCAATGTTTGAGTGTCCGCTTTCCTCAAGGTATCTAAAACTTTTTCGCGATCGTCAAAAACTTCTACATTTTTTGTCAACCAGGCTCGCGGCAACCACTCCCCTAATTCATAGATATACAAGGGAATCGGCCGTCTCCTTCGTCCTATATTTCCTGAGTTGAAAAGGGACAATTTAGAAAGTTGACGATCCAGAAAGGACCCCAAACCGCCAAATTCAACATACTTGTCGCCTTCCTCTTTCTGAACGGAAACAGCTTTCCCTTTCATCCCTAAAATTTGTCGATTGGAAATAATATATCGAACATTGCCTGCATACAAAAGGGGCCAGTTCCAATCTTCAGCTTTTGGCCGACGCATGAATTTATGTTCAGGGTGTGACTGATATCCTATTTGCAGAAGTAAATCATAGGGATAGTTTCGAAAACTGTCTTTCTTTTCCTGACTGTCCAATTGAGGATCGACGATTTGTTCAAAATAATCTTTAAAGTACCCATTCAGCAATGGACTTCGCGCCCCTAATGTTTCAAAACCATAGCTTTGGGCCAGAGCAGGAGGAAGGCCCACAGTAGCAACTCGAAAAATATCCCCCCTATTCTTCTCTTCTATAGATTTAAGTGCAGGATGCGACTGGAAGTAGCTTGAATAAACTACCCGTTCGCCTTCTACCATTCGCAAAACCTTCCCACCTAAAAACATTACAAAAACCATAGCCCCCAATACGAGGTAATGAAAAGATCTGGAAAACAACTTCAGTATCGGAAAATCTCGACCCTGCTTGATGACGATGTAATACCCTATACCCACAATCATCAACAAGTTCAATCCTAACAGCTTAAAGTTGACTGGATTTTGCAACAATGGAAGAAAAGCACCAAGCCCGCCCAATAGCAATACCTGTTGTCTTATTTTTTGACGACTTCGATTAAATTCGTCCAGCGTCAACATGGCAAATAAGACCGTCACTGGCGGGATCGTCCATATAAAATGTCCCAAGTCCATACGTGCCAGGAAAGTCTCACTAAAGTAACCTGACAGTTTGGAAGTAAAAATCGCAGAAATTACCATCAGAACCAAAAGTAATATCCCCATTCGACCTAATTTTTTGTTTTTACTGGAGAGGATAATGCCTGCAAGAACAAAAGGGAAAAGCAATGTGATACTAAATATATCAATAAAAATTCCTTTCCAGAGAACGCTGAAAAAGTCGGACAAGCTTGTCAAAAAATCTCCTCTGTTTGATTCACTAAACCTACTATTTCTCTGACCCAATGGAACAAACTTTAAAAGAGCAATCAGGTTAGGAGTGAATAACAGCGCATAACCCATCCAAAAGAGAACAAACTGCTTTCCCCAAACCCAAAGTATTCTTTTGTTTTCCATACCAAGAATCACTATCAAGGCCAAGTGAAGCGCAGGAAACATAGGCCCCGTTAAAACAGGGTAAGACAAACAGGAAATAAAAATCAGCCCTGATACCTTAAACAAGAAAATACCTGAACTTTTCCCATAAGCGGAGTGCAAGAGAACAAAAATAAAGGGGAATGTGAGATTAAACACGGTATGAATCAAGCTGTTTGCCTGAAATTGAGAAATAAAAGCAAACAACAAGCCACCAAAAACTGAAATTTCAAATGACAGTTTGAAAAAATTTTTCAATAAAACGGTCATTCCAAAACCAGCTAAAAACATCAGCAGGATTGCAACGAAATGATAAATGAACCATGGAGGGAAAATAGATGATGCCAAAACTAACAAATATTCAGGACCAAAATGGAATGCATTTACAGGCGAACCTCCAGCTAAATCTGGGAGCCAGGAAAAAAATCCCTCTGATAAATGACGCGAAATAGCTAGATAGCGAATCAATTCGCTATTAAAGGAATCGTGAAGCCGAACAAGAGCATGCGGCCCTAAGAGGAGTTTATCAAAATTAAAACCAATGGAAAAAATCAGGAAAATCCAAAAACACTTTAACTTTTCCGATAGTTGCATAATGAGGAGGGGGGCTCAATTCGCTAGCTTGGTTTCGAGGTTACAGGGGATCATCAGCCGGGATAAATACCGACGCAATCAATTTCAAACACTAGCCTTCTTGCATCAATGGCTCAGCGGAAACTCCTTCTAAGTTTCTTTCACGACGCAGTCGAGCTGTCCTTTGGAAAGCCGGATCTGCACGGAATCGCCGGGTGAGATTTTGCTACTCTCGAGAACGGCTTTTCCTTCGTGCAAGCAAATGCTGTATCCCCGGTCAAGCACTGCCAAAGGACTGAGAGCATTCAACTGTCTGACGACACCTTCAAATCGTTTCTTTTGAATCTGGAGATGGCGATCGGCTTGAATCGCTAAACGGCTTGAAATCGTCAGCCGCCTTTCGCTGACATTCTGGAAACTGGATTTGATAAGCCGCTTGAGGCGTTTGGAAAGTGCTTGCGCGCGTTCTCTTTGCTGAGGAATCATTCTAGAAGGGGAGGCACTTTTCAAACGATTGCTGAACGAAACAAATCGCTCTCTTTGAACAGCCACCGTTTTTTGCGGGGAAGATTGTACTAGCCGGTGATTCCAGCCTTCCAGCCTTCCTCTTTGCAGGAGAGCCCAATGATCCAGACTACTGAGTAATCGGCGGTTGAAATCATCCATCCTCTGGGCTTTGAAAGCAAAGATTTCTTGCGGATTCTGGAACACTCGTCTGCGCGTCAAATGACGCAAATGCTCTTTACTGGCATTGATTTTATCGGTCGTATTCAAGATCGCCTGCCGAGTCAGTGTTCGCAAACGGGACTCGATCTCACGCAAATCAGGGACAACCAGCTCAGCCCCCGCAGAGGGAGTGGGAGCGCGCAAATCGGCACAAAAATCTGCAATCGTAAAATCCACTTCATGCCCCACTGCTGAAACGATTGGGAGCTTCGACCCTGCGATCGCACGCGCAACAACTTCTTCGTTAAAAGCCCATAAATCTTCCAGCGAGCCACCGCCACGTCCGACAATGAGGACATCGATGCCAGGAATCTTATTCATCGCACGTATGCCCTGGGCTATTTCTTCAGCCGAGCCTTCGCCTTGCACTTTGACCGGATAAAGCAAAATCGAAACTTTAGGATTTCGCCTTTGTATCACGTTGACGATATCCCTTATGGCCGCGCCTGTGGATGAGGTAACGACCCCCACTTTCCATGGGAACTCGGGAATCGTTTTTTTTCTTGAGTCGTCAAACAAACCTTCATCAGCCAACTTTTTCTTTAACTGCTCGAATGCCTTCTGCAAGGCACCCAGGCCGTGCGGCTCGACGGATTCGACAATAACTTGATATTCCCCGCGCGCGCTGTATACAGTGACACGCCCAAATAATATAACGTGGTCACCGTCCTCAGGTTTGTATTTGAGGCCACTGCGATAGCCTTTGAAAAACACGCAACGCACCTGCGAAGCACTGTCTTTCAAAACAAAATAGGAGTGCCCCGACGCGGGTGTGCGTAAATTGGATATTTCCCCTTCGATCCATACAGCATCGAAAGCGGCTTCAAGGATAGCTTTTGTGTCGTTGGTGAATTCGCGAACGGAATAGACTTTGGGTTGTTCCTGAGGGGTGGTCGCCATGCGAAACCTTCTCCGCCCGAACTACAGGCCGTTTTGCTTTCTGAATGCGGTCAGAGTATTTTTCATCAGCAAAGCAATTGTCATAGGACCCACTCCGCCTGGAACGGGAGTGATATAGGAAGTTTTGGGTGAAACCGCCTCGAAATCGACATCTCCTGTCAATTTGCCATCCACCCCCCGGTTGATGCCCACGTCTATCACGGTAGCACCCTCCTTGACCATGTCGGCGGTAACAGAACCCGCTCTGCCAATAGCGGAAACGAGGATATCTGCACGTGCTGTGATATCTTTCAAATTTTTTGTACGGGAATGACAAATCGTAACGGTCGCATTTCTTTTTAACAGTAGCAATGCAGCCGGCTTGCCGACAATATTGCTTCTTCCCAGAACAACCACGTCCTGACCTTCGATAGGAATTTGGTAGTGATCTAATAATTCCATGATGCCCGCAGGTGTGCAGGGTGCTAAATCTGAAATCCCCGAAGCCAGACCACCCACGTTCACAGGGTGAAACCCGTCTACGTCCTTTGCTGGGTCAATCGCTTCTAGAACTTTTTGGGAATCCATACCTTCTGGAAGGGGCAATTGCACAAGGATGCCGTTGACCTCCGAATCCTCATTCAATTTTTTGACCAGTGCCAATAAATCGGTCTCGGGAGTGTCACCGGGCAAGCGGTGCTCAAAAGAGCTGAAACCCGCTCGCTCGCAGGCTCTTCCCTTATTACGAACATAAACAGCCGATGCAGGGTCTTCTCCGACCAGCACCACAGCGAGTCCCGGCGTTTTGCCAGAGGATTGCTTTAGATCTTCGGTTTCGATTTTTATTTGTTCGATGATTTCTGCTGAAACTTTTTTTCCGTCGATGATTTGCATGGGCCTACGTTAAAAGGCCCACGCAAATTTGTCAATGATTTCTTGCTTCATTTCGAGGAAAGATACCTAAATTTTTTCGTCGCGGATATTGAGTTCCTTGAGAAGGCGGGACAGGTAGGAACGTTGGATATCCAAAATCTGTGCGGCTTTGGTACGGCTACCACGAGTGGTCTTCAAAGTATTCTTTATGAATGTCCTGCGGAAAGCATCACTTGCATCCTTCAAAGTGGAACCGACATTGATTTCCACAGGAGCCTGAGTGCCTTCCAGAGGAAATAAATCAACCGTCAATTCATCCTGCTCGCACAATACGATAGCCCGTTCGATGGAATTCTCCAATTCGCGAATATTCCCCGGCCACGAGTAACTCATTAAATGCGTGATGAGACTTTTGTTGTATTTTTTTGTAGGATTTGTCTCAGTAGCATGTTTTTTAATAAAATAAGAAACCAGATCGGGAATATCTTCTTTTCTCTCTCGAAGCGATGGAAGCTTCATATTGATGACATTGATTCTGTAAAATAAGTCCTGCCTGAAATCTCCCTCTTGCGTCATTTTCTCAAGATCGCGATTGGTCGCGGTGATGATGCGAACATCCACCTTGATATTCTCGGTGCCACCCAATCGAATGAAAGATTCCTCCTGAAGAACGCGGAGCAGTTTGACCTGCATGTCTATAGGCATTTCTCCAATTTCATCGAGAAAAAGAGTGCCCGTATCTGCCGCCTCGAACAAACCTATCTTTCTGCTGTCGGCCCCGGTAAAAGCCCCCCGCTCATGTCCAAAAAGCTCACGCTCCAGAATGGACGCTGGGAGAGCACCACAACTGACTGAAACAAAAGGCTTGTTTTGTCGTGGACTTTGATCGTGAACGAGATGAGCAAACAATTCCTTTCCCGTTCCACTTTCTCCAGTGATCAATATCGCCGCTTTTGCAGGAGCTACTTTCTCAGCCAGACGAATACAATTTCGTATTGGCTCGCTTTCACCAACAATCAAATAACGTTGCAAATATTTATCTCGAAGCCGATCAAATTCCTCACCCAAAACTTCGCGGGTTTTTGTAATTTGAAAAAACTTCGCAATCAATATTGAAAACCTCTCGAGAACTTTGGCATCCTGCTCGCTGTATGGGCTGTCATCAATTTTGTCCAGAAATTGAACAACACCAATGACCTCCTCTTCAACGATCAAGGGGAGGCAGGCAATGGACTTGACCTGAAGTTTTACTTTTTCGCTGACCTCGCGGTACCATCGTGGGTCGTTCTGAACATCATTTGAGATTATGGTCTTACCCGACTCAACGACCAAACCACTGATCCCCGTTTTGGGAGGTATCTCAAAATCAGCAAGCTTTCCCTTGTTATCTCCAGATGCCTGATAAAATTGGAGAGTCTTTTTTTTCCCATCACGAATCAACAGCAAAGAGGTATTACACGCACCGACTATTTCTCCTGCCGTATAAATGACTGTTCCTAAAAGCTCGTCAATCTCCAAAGAGGTTACATTGAACAATGAAGAAATTTTCCGAACCGCTTGAATATTTGCCTGACTATCTATATGCCTCATTAATCATCCAATACCCAAAATTGGGCAAAAATTATCTATAAAATTTCAAACCGTAGCCATATTATAGCTTAAAAACATTAAAAAAATAAACCTTTGTTCAAAAATCAACCTAAATAAAAAAAAATCCTACAAACTATCAGAATGCACCCCTTTTCATTAAAAATAATTAATAAACAAGACGGGACAAGACAAAATAAACACAAACCTGTCGCTGATTACACCGAACCGACATAAAACCTATTTTGTCTGATAAAATTAAATAATATTTTTAAGTTTAGTTGTTTAAATGTCAGAATGATAGACATCTCAAAGAGGTAAAATTCTCTGACTTATAATTAGCCATAAAAGGTTTTTATGTTTTGCCCTTCAAAACAATGATCCGACAAATTTTTATAATTATTCTGATAACGCTTCTTTGTTATTTTAATTCGCTCAAAGGCGAGTTCCAATTCGACGACAAGGAACTGTTACACAAACCCTGGCTTGCCGATACCCATGCATTCGGTAAAAACGTGGAATGGGGAGCCTTGGGCAATCGCCCCACTTTGTTGTTTTCATTTGCTATAAACAATCAACTTTCATCTGACAACACTTTCGGTTTCCACAGCATCAATCTATTTCTTCACTGCGCAATTTCTCTTTTGGTTTTTTTCATTCTAAAAAGGATTCGCAAATTTGTATGCTCTGGAACAAAAGATGGATCTTCAATTCCATTCATTACGGCAATATTATTTTCTATCCATCCTCTAAACGTCGACGCAGTCTCTTATATTTCATCACGTTCTTCACTTCTCGCCACATTTTTTTATTTGTCTGCCCTGTATGCATTCACTTACATTTTTTCGTTCCCTTCAATTTTCAGAAACCCGGCTCGCCTGATTGCTGGCTTTGGAGGCCTCGCAATCATCTTTTATTTGGGACTGGCTTCGAAATTGATCTCAGCAACCTTGCCGCTCATTCTTTTACTGGCCTTTCTCTTTATCATTGGGCCCCGCCAATTTCCACATTGGACGAAGCAAGCCCTTAGACCTAAAATGTATTGGATTTGCGGCATTTTCATCCTGCTATGCACGATTCCCCTCATTTTTTTCCCGGAATGGATTTATAGCCCACGCGACCATGGGATGGATTTTTACGGCAGGCATTCCTATTTGTTGAGTCAAGCGAAAGTGATTGTTTTATACTACCTGAAACTCTTTTTATTCCCTTTCAATCTCAACGTTGACCCTGGTTTTCCTCTCACAAAAATTAACAACGATCCCGCAATTGCCTTATCCATCCTGTTCTTTGCGGGGGCCTGTTTTGCGGTTTGGAAATGGGGAAATATTTGGACACGGAGCGCGACGGTCTGGTTTATTATCACACTGGCCCCCACTTCCAGTTTTATTCCATTGAATGATTTAGCTGTAGAGCACCGAACTTATTTACCAATGACACTGGGCCTCTGCCTTCTCGGTGGCTGGGCAACGCAACGTTTTTTGCCAAAGCGCAAAATCATGTTTTTTTTAATTCTATTGCTTTGGATGTCGACTCTGACCACACAAAGAAATCAGGTCTGGTCTAGCGAAATTCATTTGTGGCAAGATGCGTCCATCAAGAATCCCCATTCTCCCAGACCTCATAATAATCTGGGCCGATCCTATTACGAAGACGGGAACTTGTTGTTGGCAGAAAAACATTTGACTCTGGCGGTTAAAAATCTTTCCCTGACAAATCACAGGAAGGACTGGAACATTGCCGAGCCACATTATAATATTGCAAACTTGTATTTGGATTTGGGTCGCCTGGAGGAAGCGCAAAGGGAGTATGAAGCCGCACTCCAAATCAATCCAAGAGATTTTCAATCGGCTTTGGGCCTAGGCTCGGTTCATAATCAAAAAGGCCACTTTGATAAAGCATTAAGTTTTTTTGACCGCGCTCTAGAATGGCGCAACAAAAGATTCCCCGGCGCAGACTATCCTCTCGCACGACTGAACCGGGGTGAAATTTTTGGCAAGACGGGTCGATTTTCTCAAGCCATCACCGAATTTGAAATTGCTTTGCAACATGATCCATCCTTATTTCAGGCACAGTACAACTTGGGGATGGCCTACCTGGCCACAAAGCGTCCCGTCGAAGCGGAGCAAGCCTTTCGCAAGGCCCTGGAATTGAATCCCAATTTTGCACTTGCCCAGAAGGGAATTTTACGTGCCATCCGGTCGCAATGAAGTTGGGGCAACAAAAAATTAAAATCCATTTTTTCATTAGAACCACAAAACACGCAATTCTCAGAAAGCTTTCTTAACGATGTTTTTGTCACCTCACAAACGACATTTGGGCGCAGTCTTATCGCTTTCATTTCTAGCGTCGCTTGTTTTCTTTGCAGGACTTCAGTCGCCATTTCTTTACGATGATCTTCACGCCATCGTAGAAAATCAATACATAAAGGATCTGTCACAATTTCAAACTTTGGTGGGTATAGAAAATATCTTCAACCGCTCCGTACTTCTTTTAAGCTTTGCCATCAACTACGAATTGGGCGGGCAATCTGTTTTCGGTTATCACCTGGTCAACACCACCCTCCATCTTTTTTCTGGAATTGTTTTTTACTGCATTGCCCTTGAGTTGATACAGTTGGAGCGCAAAGAAAAACAATCGCGTTTGAAAAATCTCCCATTACTATCAGCCGCTTTGCACACGGTCAATCCTATTGCTGTAGAGCCTGTGATCTATCTTTCTAGCCGCTCTTCACTGCTCGCTTCGTTTTTCTACCTGCTGACCTTTTACGCGATTATTCTTTATTTTAAAAAAGAGCAGAGGGGACCGTTGAAAGAAGCAGGATATTTTGTGACGATGATTCTGTGTTTTTTCCTGGGCCTTGGAGCAAAAGAAATTGTATTGACCCTTCCCTTACTCGCAGGGTGTTACCTTTGGCTGAAAACCAATGCAGAAGATCGAAAAAAATTATTCGCACCGCTCCTCTATGCCGGCATCTTCTTTTGTGGATACCTGGCACTCCGCTATGTTCGCCAAGGGGCAATACTCACAGCAACAGCCGACCCTGCCTCGGCAGAACTCAACCGCTGGTTTTATTTTTTCACACAAATAAAGGTCTGGATTTCCTATTACCTGAACAAGCTACTATTCCCTATCAATTTGAATTTTGAACCAGACATGGTTCTGGTAGAGAATTTTTCTGACCCGGCCTGCATTGCCGCCGTTATAACCGCATTGACCCTGGGACTGGTGTTTTATTTCCAATCCTCGCGATTGGCTAAATTCTCTGCACTCTGGGCCTTGCTTGCCATTCTACCGACATCCAGCATCGTCCCTTTGAATCAGATCGCCGTTGAACACCGAGCCTATTTGTCGAGCTTTGGTGTAGAACTCTTTATTGTCTGGGCGGCTTTCAACATGACACCTAAAATGCGCTGGGGAGTGGGAATGGGGGTGATTGTTCTGGCTCTATTCTCATCTCTGACAATTGCTCGAAGCCTTGATTTTCGAAGCAGGGTTATATTGTGGGAAGATACCGCTCTAAAATCACCACGAAAACCTTTAGTACGAAATAACCTGGCAACCGCTTATCTGGCAGAAAACCGACTGGACCTGGCAAAGAACGAGCTTGAAGCTGTCGTCAAACTAGATCCACTGTATTCTAACGCCTACATCAATCTAGGGCATATACTGGTGCGGCAGAAAAAAACCAACGAAGCACTCCCTTATTTTGATCGTGCTTTGGAATTGGGATCGGAAAGGCCTGAGGTTTTTTATAATGCTGGTCTGGTTCGCTTGCAATCAGGGCAACCTAATGAAGCCATCCCTCTTCTCGTTAAAGCAGTGGGATTAAAACCGAACAATGAGGGTTATCGTTTTCAACTCGGCAATGCTTATCGGGAAATAAAAAATTACGACAACGCTATTTTGCAATACCGCATTCTGGCTCGTAGAAATCCAAAGCATGTTGAAGCTCGCAATAATATAGGTGTCATCTTTTGGAACCTGAAAGACTACGCTCTCGCCGAAAGAGAATTTTTGCTAGCTCTGCAAGAAGAAGAAAAATATCCTGAAGTTCACGGCAATCTGGCCAGCTTGTATCTGGTAACTGGCCGCCCAGAAAAAGCTCTCGTTCATTTAAAGCGTTTGGAAGAAATGCGTCCTCAAAGCCCTCGCCTCGCGCAACTTCGAGAGCTGTACCAAAAAATGAAACCCGGGAAAGAACCTTCTGCTACCAGCAAGGCACAATGACAAGCGACAACGAAAATTCCTTTTGGAGTAAATTCAACCACACGCTCCCTTGCCTGATGATCGTTATCGTCGGTGTTTTGCTGTATGCCCATTGCCTGAGCTATCCGTTCCAATTCGATAGCATTCGTTACATCCCCAACAATCCACTCCTGAACGAACCCGAGTTTTTATTATCCTTTGATTACCTTTGGAAGGAATACACTCGGCGGGCATTCTTGATGAGTTCTCTCGCCCTCAATGTTCAGTGGGGTGGATTCGACCCGTTTGGATTTCGCCTATTGAATCTGGCGGTTCATATTCTCAATTCGCTACTAATTTATTTTATCAGCCTGAAATTATGCAAAGCCTTTCAACTGCTCGGTGAAAATAAGCCTTGGCGAAACGCCTGCGCCTTATTTACGGCCTTATTATTTTTGGTCCATCCCCTGCAAACCGAGTCCGTCATCATGATCATGAGTCGGGCGGGGATGATCGCCGGATTCTTTTATCTATCTGCCTTTTTGATATTTCAAAATCTGATAGAGCACAAAGCGCATTGGCAAAAAATCCAAAAACTTATTGCTTCTCTGGGAATCGTATTGTGTTTTTTTATTGGCGCGGGATTCAAGCAAACCATCATCACTCTACCTTGCATGATCCTGATTTATTACGCCTGCTGTTTGGAACGAGAAGCCGTTTTTTTTC
Organism: Nitrospinaceae bacterium; assembly: GCA_029261475.1. Taxonomy (GTDB): domain Bacteria; phylum Nitrospinota; class Nitrospinia; order Nitrospinales; family VA-1; genus Nitrohelix. Next base: position 2,216 of record JAJDBG010000022.1, on the reverse strand, counting down.
GTCTGATTAAAAAATGGCGCGTTTTAATTGGAACCATTGCTATTTTATTTTTGGGCATATTGTTCTGGAAACTATTTTCAGACGAAGCATTTCTCATCGGCTATTCTGACGCGGGAGAAGCGATAGGCCGAAAAAACTACATGCTATCGCAACCTTCGGTTTTGATTTTTTATTATTTTCGACTCGCCCTATTTCCTTTCAATCTGAATGTCGATCCCGACATCCCCATAACGACATCGTTCACAGATCCCGCATTTTGGGGTGCAGGGGCAATCATTGCTATTTTGATAGTTTTAGCCTATCGCCAATTTTCCAAAGGCCATTCTGTTTATCTGTTCTGCCTCGCCTGGCTGTTGATCGTCATTTCTCCATCGTCTTCAATCATAACCTTGCACGATTTAGCGGCCGAGCACCGAGTCTACCTGTCCTCATTTGGATTTTGTTTCATGTCCTCCTTCCTTTTTTGCAAGGTCATCGCGCAGGGAAAAAGTATTTGGAACTATCGACGTTATGTTTTTTTGAGTGCGTTGATACTATTGATTCTCGGCGCAGTCACCCTGAAACGAAGCACCGTCTGGTCCAGCGAGTCTCGATTGTGGAGTGATGCGACGAAGAAATCGCCTCGCCTGCTCAGGCCCATTGTGAACCTCGCCCGCGGCTATTCAACGGAAAGACGTTGGGACGAATCCATTGTTTATTACGAACGTGCTTTAACGATCAACCCGAATATATTTTTTGCAAACTACAACCTTGGAGATTTGTATTACCAAAAAGGAAGAAAAGAAGATGCGCTTCAGCTCTTCTTGCGAGCACGCGAGCTAGAACCTTCGTTCCCGGAAACACATGCCCGCCTGGGAGAAATCTATCTGGAATTGGGACATCTTGAGCTAGCCAACCAATCTCTAAGACAAGCCGTCGAGATAAACCCAAAATCGGCTACGGCTTTTCGCAATTTAGGCGTTTTGCATTATTTCAAGCTACAAAAATTTCGAGAAGGAGAAGCTTTTTTCAAACGTTCGTTGATGCTAGACCCATTGCAGGAAGGTGCCGAAAAAATTCGCCAGTTATTGAGCAATAAAAAAGCCAAGTAACAGAAAATTTCAGCATCAAAACAGGGAACAATCACATTAGCCCTTGCACTTGCCCTCGTGATCTGAGATAATCATAACTCATTGATTTAAAACACACTTCAAAGAAAACTCATTAAATTAGGTGCTCTTTTCCTTTGAAAAAGCGCGTATTTTATTGGTTTTATATCAGCACTTAATTTTCCTCAGGTTTTTCAATATGCACGATTTGCCAACCTTTCTGGTCGATCAAAAAATTCACACACCTAAAAAGCATTTTAGACGCAAGTTATTGAACCTGACTTTGCTGTTGTCACTGGGTTTGGGGAGCGTTGTTTTCTTCTACGAATCCCCTGGACAGGCAGAACAAGTTGAAGTGGCTTTAATTTCTGCTCCCAACGAGACGATTGTCAATATTGCCAATCAAGAAACAGTGTCGCTGGAAGAAATGATTTCCGAATCCCCAGCTCCAACAGAAAATCAAGTCACCGAAATATCATCAAACTCCCCAAGCCAATCCTTACATCTCCTTCAGACAAAGGTCCACAACACACTCACCCACACGATTTGTGACGAAGTGAAGGATCAAACTGAGTGCCGGATTTTAGCCGCACAGCTAGCTCGTCTGATGGCATGGTTTTTTGATGTCAACAGCAGTCCCCGTAAAGGAGACGGCTTGACGCTAATTTATGAGAAGCCTGATGATATCGAATCAGTGAAAATATTAAAACTTTCCTACGAAAGCACCTTATTCGACAAAACATACCACGCCAATTTCTACAAAGCGGAAGACATGAAGTATGGCGCATATTTCGATCAAAATGGTGTAGAGATTGCCTTGCGTATCGTTGGAAAGGAATCACCCATCCGCGATTATATTGAGATCACAGCCCTTCCTGGAGAATTGCGCAAAGGGCGACGGCTAGGGCACACGGGATCTGACTTTAAAGCCGATGTCGGCACGCCTGTCTATTCCAGTTTTGCAGGCAAGGTCTTGAGAACCCAATGGAATATTCGCAACAATGGTTATTGCATAGAGATCGACCATCCCTCTAAAGGCGTGGTGACGCGTTATCTTCACATGAGCCGAGTTAAGGTAAAACGCGGAGAGTACGTTCGAGCAGGTCAACAGATCGGGGAATCGGGCAA
>JAJDBG010000021.1 GCA_029261475.1 Nitrospinaceae bacterium | reverse complement strand
GATAATCCCGCTTAAAACTCTATCCCATACTAACTGCTAACTTATACCCGCATATCTTTTAAGCCTCTTGCCTACATAGTGCCTACATAATAAAAAAGGACCTACGCCGTATAAACGTAAGTCCTTGTTTTACTTGGTGGGCCGTCTCGGGGTCGAACCGAGGACCTACTGATTAAGAGTCAGTTGCTCTGCCAATTGAGCTAACGGCCCAAAAATTTTATTTTCAGCACGTTAGCATTTTGAAGGCTTGGAGTCAATCTACTTACTCTACTTTAAATTTATGCTTTGAATCGCTATCTAATTTATTATCCCCGTTGCTCTTCATTCGCCCAATCCGTTTGGTATTTTGAGGGTGGGAACCTTCCTTCTTCATATTACTCTACAGATCAATCCTTATTTTTTGACTCTCTGCCCTGGAACAATATCCACTTGGTGTTTCCTGCGATTCGTGATATCAAGCTAGTACCCTATTCAATTTTCTCATGGCAAAGTTCTATGGACGCTGTCATCTCTAAAAAATCGCGCTTGTTATTGCTCCTGTTCGTGGTGCTGGGTTTGTCGATTCCCGCCCTCTGTTGGTCTGCGGGCATTGATAACATTGGCCCTGATGATGGCTATGTCGCTCCGCAATGGCAGGTGCCGGAGAAGCCGAAACCTCGCCTGAAGCTTCGCGACAATGGGGACGATACGGTGACGGATTTGAAAACGGGCTTGATTTGGATGCGGGCGGATAGTTATTCGGTCTTGCAACGTTGCCTGAATTTCTACGACGCTGTGCAGTATGTTGAAGATTCCACAACGGGCGGCTACGATGACTGGAGACTGCCTTCTATTGCTGAATTGGCTAGCATCTACGATAATGCCATTGAGAATGTCATCGCTTTTGACCACGATCCCCAAAACCCCATTAGTCTGGACGCTCATTTTGCTGATGGTGCGGCCTATTGGTATTGGTCTTCGGATTACAGCAAAACCAAATTGACGCATTGTTGCGGACGAACGCTGTACTTTGTAAACGGTATGTCACATATTCGCCGCTTCACGGTGTGCCGACATGGCGGCGTGCGTGCGGTACGCGACCCGCATTAAAATGGGATCTAATTACGAAAATACTGCTGATTATATGTAAGGCTTTCGTAAAATCAGAATTTTACAAGAATCCATCTATGCTATAATCGACTCTCAATAGAGACAATCCATTTTGAGGGTATTTCCCCGTTGGGGATTGCTTGCCCTTAACCTGAAATTTTAGCATTGAGCGTATACGTTTAATAGAAAGGGTAAAATAATGGCTTTACGTTTAGGAGATGAAGCACCTGATTTTACAGTTGAGACCACCGAGGGAACGGTAAATTTTCACACCTTTTTGGGCAACAGTTGGGGCGTATTATTTTCCCACCCCAAAGATTACACGCCGGTTTGTACAACTGAATTGGGCCGAGTTGCGAACTTGAAACCAGAATTTGACAAGCGGGGCGTAAAAGTCCTGGCTGTTAGTGTGGATGGTGTCGAGTCTCATAAGGGCTGGGTAAAGGACATCAATGAAACACAAAATTGCACGGTCAATTACCCCATCATAGCCGACGAAGACAAGACGGTGGCTGAATTGTACGACATGATTCATCCCAAGGCCTTGAACAACCTGACGGTACGTACGGTTTTCATTATCGGCCCTGATAAAACCATCAAACTGATGTTGACCTATCCTGCTTCGACGGGTAGAAATTTTGACGAAATTTTACGCGTGATCGACTCTCTCCAACTCACTGCAAACCATAGTGTCGCAACTCCAGTGGACTGGAAACAGGGCGACGATTGTGTCGTGATTCCGGCTATCAAAACGGAAGACATTCCTGCTAAGTTCCCCAAAGGCTTCACGGAAGTGAAACCCTATTTGCGAATGACGCCGCAACCTGACATTGACTGAGTTTTCCCCACTCTGAAAATGTACATGGAATGAACTTCGTTGAATCCGATTTGCTTATATTTAATGAATCGGAGCTTTTAAACACGGGGTGCTAACGCGCCCCGTTCTCGCTTTTGGAAAACAATGCAAAACTTTGAAAAAAAGATTCATTTTCTCATCCGCCTTCTGGACGATCGCGATGATAAAATACGCGCTAAAATCAATGACGAATTGGTCGCTATGGGAGAAGATGCCGAACCGTTTCTCGAAATAGCTGTCCGCTCTGAAAATCTTCGCCTCCGGTCCGAAGCCATTCGAGCCTTGCGCTCCCTGGCTCCTCAAAAGATCGAAAAGAAACTCCGCGGTTTGATTTCCAAGAACGGTCAGGAGTTGAATCTTGAAGAAGGTATCTTGATCGTCATGGGATTTGCCTATCCCGAGGCCAGTGCCAGTGCTATCCGCACAACTCTCGACAAACTTGCAGAAGAATTTCGGGCGACGCTCCCCGAGGAGGATGTTTCCCCCTCCGATCAAGTCCAGCTACTTGTAAAATTTCTTTTTGTCCAAAAAGAATTTACCGGAAATTTTAACGATTACTCTCATCCCGACAACAGCTATTTCAACAAAGTGCTGGAAACCAAGGTGGGCATTCCCATCACCCTTTCCATCCTCTGCATGTTGGTCGCCAAAAGGCTGAGCCTGCCCGTTGCAGGCGTGGGACTGCCGGGACACTACATCATTCAATACGATTCATTGAGCGAGCCTCTATACTTCGACCCCTTTAATAAAGGCTCGATCCTGAGTGCTGATGAGTGTTGCGAGATCGCAAGAAAATCGGGCTACACTTTTGAAAAACATCATTTGCTCCGCGCAACGAACCAAGAAACCCTGGTTCGGGTTCTGAACAATCTGGTTTACTCGTATGTCCGCGCGAAAGAAGAAAGCAAAGCCCATCAAATGAAAAAATTCGCCAAAGCTGTCATGGGCACATCAGAAAACAAACGCCCTTCAAATAAAATTTAGCGATTCCATTTTTTCTATCATCGTAAAAAATCAAGAATCCCCACCTGATTAAAGGGCAAAAAACTAACCTTAAGATGGGCGCAATGTCCGCTCATCAATTTGACAAAATGACATGGTCGACAAAAAAGTAGTCATCACAGGAGCCGGCTCAGGCATCGGTCGAACGATCGCCAAAGTTTTAGCAGAGGAAGGCTATTCTCTGATTCTATTAGGACGCACACTGGAAACCCTGGAAGCGACCGCACAGCTTTGCGCTCGCCCAGACTATCACTTCTGTTATTCCTGCGATGTGGGTCAGCCCGGCGCCGTTCAATCAGCACTCGCAGAAAGCGCGGCCTATTCACTTTATGGCGTGGTTGCCAATGCAGGAATAGGCGGTGAAAACCATGCCGGAGACGATGACCGTTGGGCGGAAATCGTCCAGACCAATCTCAGCGGAAGCTATTACACCGTGCGCGACTGCCTGCCCTATCTCCAGCGCGACCTCAGCGAATACAAAAAAGTCCTTTACCTTTCCTCCATCCTCGCCCGACTCGGCGTGCCCGGATACTCCGCTTACTGCGCTTCCAAAGCAGGGATACTCGGCCTCATGCGTTCCCAAGCTAGCGAATTCGCAGGAGAAAAAATACTCGTCAACGCACTTTGCCCCGGCTGGGTCGAAACGGCCATGGCCGAAGAAGGATTGGAAGGCTTTGCCCAAGCCCTGAGCATAAGCAGAGACGAAGCATTCAACCTTGCAATGAAAGACGTGCCACTCGGCAAAATGTCTACCCCACTGGAAATCGCAAAATACGTTTCATTCCTGCTCTCAGACACGCAAACATCCATCACAGGCCAGACCCTCGACATCAACGGCGGAGCCATGATGCCGTAGGGGAAATTCCCTCCATCAAATATATCTCAACCATATATATAAATTAAAGATTTGACCCTGTAGTACATATTTAAAACAGAACGATTATTTATTTTTTAGCTCATCGGGTCCACTTTCAGCTGACAGCGATCAAGAATTTTAAATTAGCTCTCCGGTTTTTTGCAGCCGTATAATATCAAGAGCTTCTTTTGGATCATCGGTAATCCTGGCAAAATTCATATCGGCTTCATCAATAGTGCCATTGGAAACCATGGTTTCCATGATGAACGGATCAAGTTTTTCCCAATAATCACGACCCATTGCCACTACCGGAAAGTCACGTATTTTATCTGTTTGCATTAACGTTGCCGTCTCAAACATTTCATCCATTGTGCCGAAACCACCGGGCAAAAGAACAAATGCGGTGGAATATTTGAGCAACATGACTTTGCGAACAAAGAAGTAGTGAAATCCGATATTGATATCAAGATAAGGGTTGGACTCCTGTTCCTTTGGAAGTTTGACGTTGCAACCAATCGACAAGGCTCCGGCGTCTTTAGCACCTCTGTTTGCCGCTTCCATGATACCCGGCCCGCCACCTGTCATGATCGAATAACCTGCCTTACCTAACTCATAGGCTGTTTCATAAGCCATTTTGTAATAGAGATGATCTTCTTTAAACCGGGCAGAGCCGAAAAAAGTCACGCAATGATTGATGTTATTTAGCGTGGTAAAACCTTTACGAAACTCACGCCAGATACGGAATGAGCGCCATAAATCGACAAAATAATTTTCAGTTCCCTGAAAGAGTTTATAGTCCGGGTCTTTTAACATCAGGCTCTATATTCTCAAATGAATCTGTACCTAGGGTTGCATTTAGCAAGAAACACATTTGGTTTATATTTCTTAGGTAAATAATTTTCATATTCAAGTTAAGCGTGATATGCCCCTGAATTTTAGACACCTTGTAGTTTTTATGACTGTCCTTCGCACTCGATGGCAAACAACATCCTATTCTTACCATGCATTAGCTATAGATTATAGAATAGTTCACCCCTAATTAAATACAACCGGAAAACAATTTCCAAAACATAGCCCATTCCTCAATGAGTCCGACAAGGGGTGGGATTCCCTCT
>JAJDBG010000020.1 GCA_029261475.1 Nitrospinaceae bacterium | reverse complement strand
GTAAAGCATTTCTTTGGGATGTCGCCTTTGCCAACGCTACTGCATTCAACACAGGTTTTATCCAGGGCCACGCTTCCAATATTCGCACAAATTGACGCATCCTGTTTCACGATGGCACTGCAGAAATTCATCATATCTCGATCCTTTTGATACTCCATCAAGGAACAGTAATAGATGCTATGATCTTTGTGTCGGTATCGATTCTCTGGATTTTTAATTGGATGCAGTGCCAAACAAAGATTTTTTTCAACCGCATCAGTGATCGCTACACACATCGAAGTATCTGCAACGTCTTCGGCCTCAACCGTTGGCACCTGAATAAAAAAACCAAAAAAGAACATTAAAGCAGCTACGAAAAACATTTTCTTCATAAGTTTTCTCCTTGGATTCTAATAGCCCTCATAACAACCAGACCGTGAAGGACATTTAACCATAAATCCACATAAATGGCAAAATCTGTACATACGCTCAATCTTTAATATTCCTCTATAGCCTCAAACAAGGAAATATGAAATCACAACACACTCTATTTCTCTATGAACAGACGACGACTAAAAATAGAGGGATTTACGATTGCGCCTGATTCGCATAGAATAGCTGAAACTCTGTAGACGCTTCACTCTCGCTCGGTGGATAAAAATTTGAACATTCTCTCCTTACAATATTACAGCTACCCCGATGCAATCGGCGGTGCCTGGAAGGTGACTTTTGAGCTAAACAGCCGCCTCGCAAAAAAGGGACATTCCATCCACTTGATCACCTGCAAACCCAGCGAAGATTTACCGGATGAAGAATCTATCGAAGGTGTGGCCTACCACCGAATCGCTTCTGCCTCGGCCAAAAATGCATGGAGTCTGGCCTGCAGGCTTTGGGGAAAAATCACAACAGTCTGTAAAGGAAAATCTGTAGACATTGTTCACATCCACAATCCTTTGACGGGTTTTCTTGCCTTGTTGCATCCGGCCTTGTGGAAAATACCCGTCGTTTATCATTTTCATAGCGCATGGTTCGACGAAGAAAAAATAAATCGACGCGGAGACAAATATTCGGGCTACTTTAAAAAAGTTCGCGGAATAGTTCTTCTACTCGCAATTCGATCCATGGAATGGTTCTGCTTTTTCAGAGCGAACCAGATTCTACTCTTGAGCACTTATTCCCTCCGCCGCTTCCGACGTTACTTTCCTTTTTATGGGACACAAACAAAAATCATATCTGGCGGTGTCGATGTCGAAGAGTTTCGACCTGCAACAAATATGCGGGAACGCGAAACACTGCGAGACAAATTCAGCCTTCCACAAGGAATTCTCATTTTGCTCACAGTGAGACGCCTGCATTATCGAATGGGATTGGAAAATCTCATACAGGCTCTCGCAATCGTTGGAGAAAAGGAACCGGATATAAAATTCCTCTCGCTCATTGCAGGAGGCGGACCTCTGCAAGAAACCCTGTCTCAGCAAATTGCCGATTTGAATTTGCAAAATAAAGTTCGTCTCACGGGCGTGATTTCGCAAGACGATCTGCCAAAATACTACCGCTGTGCAGACCTCTTCATTCTGCCCACCACGATGATCGAAGGTTTTGGACTGTCCACCGCCGAGGCTCTGGCTTCGGGCCTCCCGGTATTGGGAACACCGGTAGGGGCAACGCAAAATATTTTAGGATCGATCAACCCTCGTATGCTCTTTGAAGGCATCGAGCCGAACGCTCTCGCCGAAGGGATTCTGGATTACCTGAAAAACCCAAAAAACTTTTCAGACCTGTCCACACTCTGCAGGGAAAGAGCAACATCACTCTATTCCTGGGACAGCGCAGTCGATCAAACGGAAGAACTATTTTGTAAAATGACCCGGTCTGCCAAATCATGAAAATCAAACCGGCTTACAGTGCTCTGACATTATTAGTGGGACTGGTCTACCTCAACACGCTCCAGGTTTCGTTTCACTTTGACGATATCCCTTCGATCCTCGAAAAGCCCTGGATTCGCGGACTCAACAAAATCCCGGATTTCATCTTCAGCGTATGGCAAAGACCGCTCGTCATATTGTCATTCAATTTGAACTACGCCATCAGCCAGTTTGAAGTCTGGAGCTATCATCTCTTCAACATTTTTTTCCATTTATGCGCCGTCTTTTTAGTCTATAAACTCGCTCATCTCGCACTCAGCAAAATGGAGGGGGATACAGGTGCTTATTCTGCCCTGCCCTTTCTCAGTGCCGTTCTGTTCGCAGTCCATCCCCTCAACACCCAAACGGTGGCCTATATTTCAAGCCGATCATCGGCACTCGCGACGATTTTTTATCTCGCCACAATTCTGGTTTTATTCAAACAAAATCACAAAGAGGAGTCATCCTCCTCCATAACAAAAAAACCGGGGAGAATCGTAGCGGGAGGAGTTTGTTTTGCTCTGGCATTTTTATCCAAGCAAATCGCCATCACATTGCCAGCGACACTGTTCGCCTTTCATTTTTATTTTGTCTACCGCCAAGTATTCAGCATCTGGTTACGCGAGCGAATGTTATGGATCGGCGGAGCGGGAGTCCTTCTAGCTGGTGGCATCACCTACAAAGCCATCTGGGGCGGTGGCTGGGTCTCGGCCACGAAAAATTCGACAACATCTCTGGAATATTTTTTGACGCAACTGAGCGTGATACCCTTGGAATATTTCCGCAAAATGTTACTCCCCTTCAACCTGGCGATAGACACTTATTATCCACCTCCCGGCAATGGATTGAACCTGCGTACGCTGATGGGAGTCGCTATCTTAACCGCCTTGCTTCTCGGCCTCATCCTTGCAACACGAAATATTTTACGCGGCGGGAATTTCTATCGTTGGATCGGTTTTTCTCTCACATGGATCGTCATCACCCTTTCGCCCACCTCCAGCTTCATTCCTTTACTGGATGTGATGGCAGAACACAGAACCTACCTGCCCATGGTCGGTTTTTGCATCTTGGCCGCGGCTCTAATGTGTCGCCTGAAAGACTGCATCAAACCCTCCCCTGCCCTGTTTGCGGGAGCCTTGTGCCTCATCCTTCTGTTCTG
>JAJDBG010000019.1 GCA_029261475.1 Nitrospinaceae bacterium | reverse complement strand
AGCTCGTCTCCATCCACAAGCATTCCCGCGATTCGTCCGATATTGCCAGCCCTTCTTCCTGCTGGATTGAAACGGGAAAGTAATTCCAGTTCGGCATTCAAATGGAGTACTTGATGATTCCATACGTCGGATGCAAAAATGCCATGCTTCGGGCTGTAGGCGATGACGTAAATTTCTTCACATGGAAAATCTGCATTGGAAAAACTGTGGATCATTTCACCCTTGGAATTGAACCGTTTTAAGTGGTGGCTGGACTTATCACCAATCAAGTAATCGCCATTTTCCATACAATGGACAGCGACGGGGAAAGTCAGTTGACCGTCGCAGTGAACGATATCTTTCAGGTTTCCGTCTGGATGATAGACCAGCAAACGATCGTGCTCGCGGTCGGCGGCCCAAAGGTTCCCCTCGCGATCTAAGGAAATTGAATTCACTCGTCCGGGGCACTGCTCTGGAGAATCTCCCTCGCCGTATATTTTCAGCAATGTTCCATCGGGAGCAAATTTACTGATTCGACCCATTTTTGCGTCGGTGACAATTAGATTTCCCTGGTCATCACTTTGAACATCCGTGGGATTTTTCAGACAGCCGGGGCTTTCTCCCCAGACGCCGAAGCGAGATAAATATTTTCCTGCTCTGGAAAATTGGACGAGAGAATGATTTTCCCGATCGGGGATCCATAGTGCCCCGTCACTGGATAGAGCGGGTGAAAAAGGAGTCATGGGAGGAGTGAGTGAATCTCCCGCTTGGCCTATGGATCGCTTCCACTTGATTTCTAATTTTTTCTCTGGCGAATTTTCACCAAGGACGGCTTCTATTTTTCGGTACAGACTTTGTTTTCTGCAGGCCTGGAAGATGCGCAATTCAACAAGGGGTTTGCTTGCCAAAAATTGAGCGCGTTGTTTTTGGTTGTTCAGGATTTGCTGAGCTTGTCCTTCTTGAGCGACTGAATTTTGGCTTTCCAGGCGGATGTTGGTTTGGTTCTCCTGGTTAGCCAGAATTTTTCTTTCGTTAAAAAGTTTTGAGAGATTTGTTTCTAACTCGTCAAAATATGTTTTGAGAATTTTTAGTATAGGCTCGGCGAGTGTCGCGTGCTGGCTTTTTGCGAGCAATACGGTTCCCAGGATCAAGCGAGACAGGTTGCTCAGTTGGTTGATTTCGAGGGTCAAGATCATCCGCCTTAACAAGCTGGTTTGAAAGACGACGATCTCAATATTGTTATGCAAATTGATGGGTGATTTCTTATCGAGCGCATTGACTTGTGCGAGTTGATCGTTCAGGTCGATTTCCTGACGGATGAGTTCTTCCAACTGAAGGCCCAACTCATTTTCTTTCTCAACGTAAACAGGCAACAGGTCTGCCATCTTTTGCAGAGTTTGTGCGAAAGCACTAGGGTCGCCAATGCTACTGAAAGGATATAAATCAGCCCCCACTGCGATTCCGTCCTCAACTACTGAAAATGGCAAACTCTCGGTGATCTGGAATTTGGCGATGTCTTCGATCTGCATATTTTCCGTGTCGTAGGGAACGGGCGAAAAATAATCGGACGAAATTTCAATGGGAGTCGGTCTTTGTTTGCAATATTTTTCATGCGTACGAAAGTCGATGAGATCGTTCAGACAAATATCCATTTGGCTTACGAGACTCCAGTCTTCCTGAAATCCTAAAAGCAGTTTTGGCATCATTTGCGAACCGGGAGGGTTGACAAATAATTCGTCGATCAAATTTTTTAAACCTTCGTCCTGCGGCTGATGCAGTGCGATACCTTTGATGGTTTTGAGTTGAGCCTGAATATCCCATGTGAGGTAAGCGGCGACGTTGAGGGTTCTTCGACTGTAATTTAATTTTGCGAGAAAGGACGCCCATTTTTCCTGACTTTCAGCGGCTTCATTGAATTCCTGCAACAAGGTCTGCTCGTTTTTTTCTTTCGCATCCATGTAAGCATCAACTTGTTGGAACAAGGAGCTCACATGTTCTTGGGTGGATTTCAGGCAGGCCTCCCGTTGGGCATCTTCTAATAAGGGTAAGGCAAGATAAAGGTAGTCGGCATAATATCCGGCGTGGATTCTGTAATTGTGGGCCAGAATACGCGATTGTCTAAAGATCCTGCGTTCTTCGCTTTCTAAATCGTACAATTTTTGATTGAAGCTTTGCTCGTCTTCCTGTTCTAGTAATATTAAATTATGTTCGTTGACTTGCTCGAGTATGAATTTGGGGAAAACTTCGTCCCATTGGATGAAGAGGTCCACCATTTTTTGACGCGATTTTTCCAGCTCTCTGAGGACGACTTCAAGTCCTTTGATAAGGCCCGGGCCAAAGGACGCGCCAAGGGTTGCGGTATCTACCCGTCGTGCCATTCGCAGTAAGCTCTCTATGGATGTGAGAGGAACATCCTTTTGAGAATCTTGTAGCCATAATGTTTGTGCGATTTTGGAGTAAATTTCCAGGGCTTGCTCGTGCTGATTTTCTTTCTCCAGAATCTGTGCTTTCCAGTTAAGTATTTCCGGGTTCTCTGGCTCTTCTTGTAATGCAGTTTCAACCCTTTGGATTTCTGTGCAAGCATCCGTCTGGTAACTATGGATTGCAATGTCGAAGCTTAGCCCGACATACAATTGGCCTTCTCTGTTCACTGCTGTCAGGCAGGGTGCTTCGAGCGGATTGGACTTTTTTGCTGTGGTCAGGGCTTCCAGAAAAACACCGCTTGTGGAAAGAATCTGGATGCGGTTGTTGTTAAGATCGGCAACGTACAAAAGGTCGTTTGGGCCAATGGCAACGCACATGGCATACTCGAATTGACCGGATTCGGAACCATATTCCCCGAAGCTTGCAAGGCGGTTCCACTGACTGTCAAATTTTAAGATGCGATGATTACCGCTGTCAGAAATATAATAATTGCCTGCGCTATCGACTGTGATTGAGGTCGGGAATTCAAATAACGGCGGTGGCAAAAGCTGTGCCTGGGTTTGATACAGTTTGCCAAGCTTTTCTTCCAGCTCGGTTCCTCGACTTCCCATTCGTCCTAAAGAGACGCCTTCTTTTGTGAAGAATTGCAGGCGGTGATTGCAACGCTCGACAACGATCAATTTGCCTGATGAGTCGACTAGCAAATGATAGGGCTCGTTCATTTCTCCCAAGGTGTCGCCGCAGGACCCGAATGTGCGGATGAAGTTTCCTTCGGGATCAAAGACCTGAATGCGATGATTCCAGCAGTCGGCTACATAGATATTATTTTCGCTGTCGAGTGCGATTCCTTTGGGATAACAAAA
>JAJDBG010000018.1 GCA_029261475.1 Nitrospinaceae bacterium | reverse complement strand
TTCCAAAAGATAAATTAGTTTTCGTAGAGCCTTTGTCTTGCGCATACCATTGTGTATCCTCTTTGTTTAGGTATGTGAACAGAGAACGATTGGATGGTTTTAAGGTCGCGATAGTCGGGGCGGGCATGATGGGTATATTGATTAGTCTTCTATGTAAATATTATGGCGCGAACATATCAATAATAAATCGGGGACAAGAAAGACTCAATTTTATTAGGTCAAGATTGGCTATTGATGCCCATAAACTATGTACGAAAGATGAAGTCAAGGAAGAATTTGACGTAGTCATTCCAACAACGACATTTTTGTATCCAGAAGTGCTCAAATTATGTGGACGAATTGTCAGGAACGAAAGCATCATTTTACTTTTTGGCGGAACCGTAGCCGGCGACGTTTTCCCGGACGCTGACGACATTAATATTGACGAAATTCGTAGAGGTCATGGGGATATAACTGTTCGCACAACAACCAAAACAGTCAGGCTCTGCGGAACGCACGGTGCAACTAAACAGGACTTCAATACTATAATATCGATACTGACAAAGTCCCCTCAGGATTTTCCTGTTGAAAAATTAATTAGTCGTAGAATACGACTATCAGAAGTCCCGCGGGCTATAGCTGAAATGTCCCACCGCGAAGTATTAGGCAAAATTGTAATGACTATCTAACTAAGCTTAGAGATTGAATTTCGTTTAATTAATTTAATAGTTATCTTATATGACAAAAAGTAAAAAACAACTTGACAGCGGCCCAACCCCAGCAATAAGGGAAAACCACAAAAAATCAGATACAGATTTAGAAACCATCATTGCTTTAAAGACTGAGGCGCAAAACCTGAGACAAATAATCCTTAAAAAAATGAGCAAGGATGGTGGGCATGTATCCTCTCCTTTGGGCACAATCGAGATTATTCAAGCGCTCTTAAATGTATTTGATTTTACAAAAGACAAAATCGTGTTTGATGTTGGTCATCAGATGCATGCCTATAAAATACTGACTGATAGAGCAGGGCTTTTTCATACAATGGATTTAAAGGGAGGTATTGGGGAATACGGTAATATTCATGAGAGCCCTTTCGACTTCTACACTGGCGGTCATTCGGGTACCGCCATTTCTGCAGCTTTGGGATACTCCATTAATCATTCTGAGTACAAATCAATCGCCCTTATCGGCGACGGCTCTATAACAGGGGGGCAGCCATTCGAGGCACTCAACCAGGCGGGCGATATTCATTCCAATATATTGGTTATATACAATGATAACGACTACTCGGTAACAGAGAACACCGGTTATCTGCACTCTGCTAAAAGACTCAAGGAATTTAGCCAAAGCTTGGGGTTTGAGTATATCGGCGCTGTAGACGGTCATTCCACCGAAGTACTCATCGCAACTCTAAGTGATATAAAACAAAAGAAATGCCCAGTATTTCTTCATATAAAAACTACAAAAGGCAAAGGGTACAGACCGGCTGAAAAAGATCCCGTGACTTTCCACTGGGTTGAACCTTTCAATTTATCTACAGGTCAGCTTAAAACAGTGCGGGAAAACATCTTTGGAAAGTTTATCATTAATAAAACACATCGTCTTGTTGAAAAATACGGTGAACTGTATTTGGTATCACCGGCAAGCGCCAGAAGTTCTGGACTGAATGAGTTAAAGGAGATTTATCCAAATTACGTTTTTGATACCGGGATGAGCGAGCAACATTGCGTAACATTCTCCGCCAGTATTGCACTAAACAAGAATAAAGTGATCTGCTTTATTCCCGCCACGTTCTTGCCACGGGCTTTGGATCAAATTATTGATGTGTGTTTGTTAAAAATTTCAGTAGTATTCGTGCTCCTTAATCCCGGCATCGGCGCCACTGGTCCGACTCATCAAGGTGTTTATACCTTTCCTTTGCTTAACATTCTCCCCAATGTAAAATTATATAATCCGTCAAGTCTAGATGAGTTCGACAGGCTACTCGACATGACTTTGGAGAAAGCAGGCCCTGTTTTTATTCAAAAACCTGGAGAAAACGTTAGGTTAGTAACAAGCGGTGATATGGTAGAAATGCGCCAAGGGAAGAGACTTTCTGTTATTTCTCTTGGTAACACCCTAGTCCAGTCGCTTAGGTTGGCGAATACGATTGGTGACATACAGGTGCTTCATGCCAGAAAAATTATTCCTATCGATATTAATACGCTCTACTCTTACGTACGGAGGACAAAAAGGGTTCTGATTCTTGAGGATGGACTAATAAACTCCGGTGTCGGCCAACATATCGTTGCCCAGCTCTCCGAAAAGGGACAATTCAGCTTCAAGGTTTTGGGAATTGGTGGCCGCTTCCCGCAGATTGGAACATTACAGGAAGTATATGAAGATATTGGTCTTGACGACAAGGCAATAACAAGCGCAGCGATTAAATTAATCGGGGAGTAATGTTAAACTCCACCCAAATGACTCCCGAGAACCGCACCCTCTTGCATAAAGGAGAATACACGGAACTGACCCTGTATCTTGGTCCCGGTAATAAGTCTTTCGTAAGAAAAACCTCTCCCCACTTAGGAAGTCAAAAACTTCGGCAAGAAGTTAAATTTATAAGTGAAATTTTGCCCCAAGCTGCGCGAAAGTACTTCCCAGAAATAATAGGCCAAACGAATGACTATAAACCTGGCGATGCGTATTATTATGACATGCCCTACTATCCCGGTATGTCACTTAGGCGGAAAATATTCAATGATTGCGGCAGCGTAACCTCGGCGGTTAATGAAATAGAAAATATTTTCAAAGTATTAAAAGAAATCCTATTTAACGCCAAGTCACTAGAAACTCCTCATTTTTTTAAAGATAAATATTATTTCAAACGAGTTTCCTCACGATTATCAAAATATGCTAGAGCAAATAATGAGTACTTACCAATCTCCGGCACTGTTGATTCGTTAACACGGGCACAGTTGGAAAATTTTTTTTCAAATGTTGTTCATCGACCAATCATATATATCAATGGCAAAGAGCTGCTGACCCCACTGGAGATCTTGCGCAAGTTGTCTGTCCACCACAAACTTAGTAACTTGATACTACCTTCCGAACACTCAATGTGCCTAATCCATGGGGATCCGCACTTGGGTAATATTTTTATAAAGGATATTGACTCTCTCCCTTTATTCTTTGACCCAAACGGCTTCCAGACCGGTGGTGATATGGCATATGACTTAGGTAAGTTTATTCTTTCCCTAGATTATTTAGACCTGCTTCTCGAAAAAAAACTTTCTTCGCCTCATGTAGAAATGAACAATGAGTATATCCAGGTTAGTGACTTGTGGCATTCTGGAGACAAAGATAGGGTTGCAAGAGTACAAAGTATTTTGCAGATTATTGTAAAAGATGTCCTGTCCCAAGTTTTTGCCGCTAATATCTCGAAGGATCCATTGCTTATTGAAAGATCATCCTTCGTGGCCAATTTACATGCTTTTTCATGCGCTCACACTTTTATACCCACCATAAATAAAAATGTAGCACTTCCTTTGCTTCTGCGTTTCATTCTTAGAGCAAATGAGCACCTGGAGATAATAGAACGAAGTAAAGGAAAATATAGTCTTAACTAAGAGTACTTAAACATTTGTTATGTTTGAAAAAATTGACTTTACTAAAGTTGAACAATTTGTGAAAAGTGCCGGTGACGACGCCCTGGAGCATTGGAAAGACTTTAATATTATAAAATATAAAGATCGAGGAAGAGACCTTTCTACTAATATTGATCTCCGGATAGAAGGTCAATTCCATAAATTCTGCAAAACTAACTTTCCAAAATTTGGTTTTAAGGGAGAGGAATTTCCAGAACTGACCAGTGAGGGGCAAGGCCACTATATATGGCAAATTGATCCCATTGATGGAACTAAAAACTTTGCCAAGGGAATTCCTCTATGGAGCGTAACAGCAAGTTTAATGAGGAATGATAGTCCCGTTTTTGGAATAATCTATAATCCAGTTACAAAACAAATGTATATCGCTAAAGCCGGTGGAGGTGCCTACCTGAACGGGCAACCTGTTATTATTCCTACTGATGCGCAGGACACTGAGTATCTGCAACTCGCTATTGATTTCTTTATGCCTCAGCCGACAGAGCAAGAAAGGTCAAAGCAAAACGCGTTGCTGGCTCAATTATTCAATTCTTTTTACAGGGTTCGTGCTTTGGGTGTTGGGTCGCTTTCTCTGGCTTGGTTGACCCAGGGTCATTTTGGAGCTTATTTTAGTTGGGGGCTTACCCAGGATAAGTATACTGATATAGCGGCTGGGCTCATTATTGCCCAAGAAGCGGGGGCGACAGTCCGGACCGAGGATATAGGGAACAAGAAAAGGGCTGTGGCTGTTGGCAGTAAAGAGGTAGTTAACTTTTTAATCAGCCTCGTTGTGTAAACTTTACACAAACTGTTTCAATTTTTGCACTGCGGTTATTGTGGAGTGTTTTATAAAGGCTAGAGCAAAAAGTATCGAAGCCAAATGTAAACTTTGATAAATTGCCCCTGACTTTTTATCTTCGATAATCGGTACTAAATCACGAAGGTGGAATTTAAACACATGTAAGTTCTCACCCGCTTCAAGTTTCTGTGCTTGTTTACAGCTGCCCCCAATCGCAAGGAATGAGTAGACTTTATTCGTATGGCTGGCGGGGTTGGGGTAGCTTACACCGGTTTGGAATACTTCGCCGCCAATATAACCTATCTCTTCTTCCAATTCTCGCTTCATACCTTCTTTCGGTGAAGCATCGTCCTTTTCAAGCCCGCCGCTTATGAGTTCTGGCACGTATTCGTCTAAGCCGCGGCGGTAATGCTTAACCATGATAACGTGGTAATTATCATCAACGACTAGGCAGTTTACCCAGTCTGGATATTCAAATACGTAAAAAGGTTCAATAGTTTTACCATCCAGCGTTGTACAGGAGTCAGCTCGCAATTTTAACCACTGATTATTGACAAGATATTTGGAATTATTAGTTTCCCATTTCTGTAGTTTAGCATCGTTCATATTTTCTCATAATATAGTGTTTATAAACAAAATGTAGTCAGTGACCGATAGAACAAAGGAATTATACCACTTTCAACAACATTTTGCGGATTGGAGCATGGATTTTTAGCGTTTTAATTTGTAGGGGCACGGATTCCAAGCTTGGATGGGATATTTCCTACATAGTTGAAATGATTGTGAAGACGATTTTATTCAATTTTAGGCAATTATCCTCAATTATTTTTTAAAATCCCTAAAACTGAATATTCTTAACTGTATATATTTATCTATATATTATTAGCGTGCCAAACCGGCACTATTAGAAGTCGCAATCTGGCACCTTAAGAAATGCCAATCTGGCACTTCAAGATGTGTCACGCCTTTTTTTATCCACAGATTTTTTAGTTTGAAAATGTACTTCATAAACATTGGTCTTACCCTGGCCGCGGCGCTTGATAGTTACGAACCCATGCTTCTCTAATTCCGCCATAAACCGCACCACACTTCTTTTACCGGCGCCCATATCCTTAGCCAGCCTTTCCTGGCCGGGAAAACAGTAATCATTCTGCCAGGCATATTTTAACAGCATGGCATAAGCTAGTTTCGCCCCGGCCGATAGTTTGCTGTTTTCCAACACACAATTCGGCACCTGCGTAAAACCACCGGCAGACACCGGGTCTGCGCCTTCGAAAATAATCGTGCGCTGCGACAGTACGTCTTTGAGATTAGTAAATCCTGTTTCTTGTGACATAAGAGCATGTGTTGTTATTCGCACCGCACCGGTTGACGCGAAATTTCCGCCATGATACAGTGTAAATAATAAAAGAAGCGCTCGTTTTCGAGCTTAATATCGACCGCCAGGTTTTCCGACCTGGCTTTTTCATTATAACACACCCGGAACCGGTCGCCAAAACCAAAAATCCAAACCGAAATAACCAGCCTTATTTGCATCGCAATTTTGCGGAATGGCATCTTTCTACCCAAAGCAACGAAAAACCGCATACAGCTTAATCTCGCACGAATAACATGATGTCCTAGCCCAACTAAGGGTGCCGGTTTTGACATTTTGAGCAGAGGTGGTACATTATCAACATGACCAAGAAACAAGCTTCCGAACCCTTCCGCAAAGTTCGGAAACAACAAAACCCAACTTCCGAAAACTTCGGAAACGTTCCGACCGTTTCGGAAAAGACAGCCGAACATATTTTGACCGTGCGTGAAGTGGCAAAATTGTTGGAAAATGCAGGGGTTCCCCGCACCGAACGCAGTATCATCAACTGGTGCCATGCCAACCGGCAAGGCATCACCCGCCTCGACTGCTATTTTGAAACCAACGACAATAAATATTACATCACCCAAAATTCCGTCGACCAGGTCATTGGTGAAGAGCTAAATAAGCTGAAATTACAAGGGCAAACTGCCTATTCGGAAACCCCTCAGAATGCTTCCGAAAACAACCGGAACGATTCGGAAAGGTTCGGAACTGAAGCAAATGATTTCCGAAGTGTTCCGAACCCAGCCGAAAAGCCGGATGCTCCGGACGTGAAAGAAAAAATCAAACAGTTGGAAGCCAATAACCGTGACCTGGAAATAGCCAACAAGTACAAGGACGTTTATATCGAGCGCATGCATGAAACCCAAAATCAATTCATTGAAGAATTGAATAACAAGAGTCACCGCATCGGGTCATTGGAAACCGAGTTACGCCTGTTACAAGCGCCGAAAGAGACAGTGGAGGAACAACAAGCGGACAAACCCGAAGCTTCGCTTGAAAAAGATGTTCCGTTCGAGATGGTGCAGCCGGAAAACAATAGTGCGGATTTAT
The DNA here is from genome assembly GCA_029261475.1 of Nitrospinaceae bacterium. Lineage (GTDB taxonomy): Bacteria > Nitrospinota > Nitrospinia > Nitrospinales > VA-1 > Nitrohelix. Next base: position 56,599 of record JAJDBG010000018.1, on the reverse strand, counting down.
CATCCAGACCTATCGAGGACGAGGCTGAACAACCTACACCACCTATTTACCCGGAGACATCTGACCGACAGGAAGATGGCGAGCAATACCCGCAAGAACCTAGATACTCAAACCACTAAATAGAATAAAAAATGTCGGCGCAGGAATTCACCTACTTTGCCCAGGACTGGGCGAATAACAATCAGAAAATCGGAATCGCCCAATCCGACCGGCGTTTTCATTTCCTGACTACCGGCAGAACCGGTACCGGTAAATCGAGCCTCTTACTCAACAAGTTGGTGCAGGACATCCAGGCCGGTCGCGGTGTCGGTCTCATCGACCCGCATGGCGACCTGGCCGAGGCGGTGCTGCCGTTTATCCCGCAAAGCAGGCGCAAGCATCTGGTTTATATCAATCCGACGGATTTGGACTACCCAGTGGCCTTGAATCTGTTGGGACAAGTCAAAGAAAACGAACGCCACCTGGTGGCTGAAAATCTGCTATCGATTTTTCAAAAAATCTGGCACGATTCGTGGGGACCGCGCATGGCCTATCTCTTACGCAATACACTCTTGGCTTTGTTGGAAAATCCGGGTAGCACTTTGCTCACCATCCCCAGACTTCTGACCGACGAAAAATATCGGCTGCGTCTGGTAAACAATATCAATGACCCGTTTGTGCGGCACTACTGGGAAAAAGAGTTTGCTGCCTTTCCCGAACGCATGCGCACGGAAGTCATCTCGCCGGTGCAAAACAAAATCGGCGCTTACCTGAGCAACCGGCCGTTGCGCAATATCCTCGGCCAAAGCTCGAGCACCATTCATTTTGACAATATCATCAACCAAAAAAGCATCCTCATCGTCAACCTGGCCAAAGGCAGGCTCGGTGAAGAAGCCGCCAACCTGTTGGGCTGTTTCATCGTCTCTGGTCTGCAGCAAGCAGCCATGGCCAGAGCTAACCAGCCCGAACACCAGCGCCGCGACTTCTATCTCTATATTGATGAATTTCAAAATTTCACCACCGACGCCTTTGCCGGTGCTCTTTCGGAAATCAGGAAATATCGCTTAAGCTTTATCCTGGCGCATCAGTATCTTGACCAGCTCACCGACAATATTCGCAATTCCGTACTGGCCAACATTGGTACCCTGGTGCTGTTCCGGCTCGGCGCTGAAGATGCGGAAACCTTCGGAAAAGAATTTGGCCAGGATTGGCCAATCACCAACCTGGTCAACCTCAATCCCTACGAAATCTACACTAAACTCATGCATAATGGTACCGTGCAAAAACCTTATCAAGGCGTGACGATACCACCGCCCACATCACCTGTTTTGGATTTAGCCATTACTAAAGAGCAACTGTTACAGGCGTCACGTCAACGCTATGGTCGGCCGCGTGCTCAGGTCGAAGCCAAAATCAGCCAATTTTTGCAATAAAACGCCTGATAAAATAACACCCAAATGAAAGTGGACAATATCCCGGGAACATGATAGCCTAAAAGAACTAAATTCTAAAACTATGAACCACAACTATACATACTATATATCAGCTTTGCCATCCTTTACCGAGGGTATGGCCAGAACCCTGGATTTGGGCGCAACCCTGGATGACTATAACGATAGCCCGAGCCCGGAGCAGGCCGATACAATTGCCATGCGCAACGACTGGTTTGCCGTCGGTGCCGATTTGAAAACTGCAATTAAACAATATGAATCAGATAGAGCGAAGCAACAATAATCCAGCAATCTCTAACCATCGCCCGAACCAATTACGGCATACCATCAGCATCGCTGAAATTTCCGCCGGCCCGTTACCCTCGCCTAAAGTTCTCAAAGAATATGACCAGCTCCTGCCGGGCACAGCCGGTAAGATTGTCGCTATGGCCGAAAGGCAAGCCAACCACCGCCAGCTAATTGAAGCCCGGGTCGTACACGCCCGTACCATCAACTCCAGGCTCGGCCTGATTTTCGGGTTGGTGATTGGCCTGGCCGCACTGACGGCCGCAACGCTGGCAGCGTTCAATGGTAGTGCCTTGGTCGGTAGTATCATCGGCGTCAGCGGCCTGGCATCATTGGTCGGTGTCTTTGTCTACGGCTCGCAACAACAACGGCACGAACGGCAAGCCCGCCTGCAAACCCTCACTCACAAAACGCCACAAGAATAACGATACAAAACAAAAACCCCCACCTTACCGGTGGGGATTCTTTTTTATGAGGCACGCCTTGGCGGCATCAAGAGCCTGACCATCCCAGGATTCATACCGCCCCTGGGATTGGATGGCAACCCGAGGAGTAGCTGCAGACTACTTGCCGTCAGCCTGCATCAGAGCAAGACCTGCGCCTCTTGCTTTTTTGAGATTTTAGTATAGCATAAGTAGGGTCTGACGTGGAAGTGCAAACAACATATTGTTTGTCATGTAGTTGACGTCCTTTTGTCTTCATTGTAAACTTGCAGTAAAGGTCATTAACCAAACTTAGGAGGTAAAACTTATGGCTATAGGAAAAGGTTCTGTGAACCGCGTCACCCTGATAGGGAATCTGGGCGCTGACCCGCAACTCAAACAAACGCCGAACAGCATCAACGTGCTCACCCTGGCTATTGCCACCAATGAAATCCATAAAGATAAGCAGCAACATACTGAATGGCACCGAGTAGTACTCTGGCGTCGACTGGCTGAGATAGCTGCTGAGCATCTCAAGAAAGGCAGCAAAATCTATGTCGAAGGCAGCCTGCGCACCCGTACCTGGCAAGACAACAATGGCAACCAGCGTATGGTGACCGAAGTGATAGGGGAAAGACTGACCATGCTGGAAACCAAAAACGATATTGCCGAGAACGCACCGGCACCAGACGCTGATGTTCCGCAAGAAAACAATGAGCCGCCGGAGACCGATGACTAAAGTCGTTACAGGCTCAAAAAAACTTCCCGTTTACGACATAGGTAAACGGGACTTTTTTATGTAACCAAATAATCAATCAGCTAACTGAACAGAACACAAAAAAAACGAGTAGCGGCTACAAACAACTACTTGTTCTTTACCTCGTGTGGTAGTGCCCCAACTGTCTGCAGTTGACGCTCTAATCCGCGCCGCACCATCTCGATATCGGGGATTGGTGTATACGGGCTAATGTATTTGAGCATCTCAGTAACGATATCCAAATCCTCATGCACCGGCACATATTCCAGCTCCGTTTCGTTTTGGTGAAGTATCTCCATATACTCTATTATACCCCATCTGTCCGGATTGACAAGAGCACACCGACCTAACAATTACGCAGGAAAAATTTACCAAAAGCAGTTTTTTAGCTATACTAAAAATACCCGGTTAAACGGATGCAGGCACTGCTGCGGAGCAACCTGCCAGGGATAGCCGGACGCGTTAAACGGTGGCCACTGCCTCCGAAAACCAAGGGAAGCAGAAAAAAACAACGCTTCCCTTTTTTATTTGAAAACACCGGCAATGCCATGCCTGATAAAACCGCCAAAACAGATGGCCTGTTAAAACATGCTGTTTTGGGCTATACTGCAACTGAATAAAAATTAAAAATATGGAGGGTATAAAAATGGAATGTCCCTATGGTTGCGGCGATATGGAGCAACTGGTATCCATCACCGACGTTTTCGCCACAGAACCTGATAAACCGGCGCAAGGATTGGTGGAAGTTGTCTATGAGCGCTGCCATGACTGCGGACACGAAGAAAATATCGATGTAGTAGTCACTGAAAATGAACATCAAACCAACAGGAGGTAAGGCATGAATAAAAGAGAAGTACCGGAAACCCTGGAACCGAAAGACTTTCAACCGGAAGCCACAACGGTTTGGAGCTTTCCGGATAGAGGCATTTGGGCAACCCATGACCAAACCGGCAAATATCGCGGCAACTGGAGCCCGTATGTGCCGCGCAATCTCATTTTTAAATACACCAAAAGCGGTGAAACTATTTTGGATTGTTTTTGCGGCAGCGGTACCACCGCCATCGAAGCTAAACTGCTGGGCAGGAAAAGCATCGCCATTGACATCAATGACAACGCCATCAAACTCACCCGCCAAAATCTGAACTTTAAACTACCCAAAGAAATCCGCTACCACGAACCACAAGTCACCCAAGGCGATGCCAGAGATTTATCCAAAATTAAGGATAACACAATCGACCTCATCTGTACGCATCCACCGTATGCTAACATCATCCAGTATTCGAAAGACACCGCAGGGGACTTATCCCACCTGGCGGTTGATGAATTCTTGCAGGAAATGCACTTCGTCGCCAATGAGAATTTTCGGGTGCTCAAACCAGGAAGATGTTGTGCCTTCCTGATTGGCGACACCCGCAAAAACAAACGCGTCGTGCCATTGGGCTTTATGCTGATGCGCGTCTACCTGCGTGCCGGGTTCATTCTGAAAGAAATCATCATCAAAGAGCAACATAACTGCAAGATGACCGAGAAATGGCAAAACACAAGTCAGAAACTCAATTTCTTGCTCATCGCCCATGAATACTTGCCGGTCTTTGAAAAGCCTGCCCAAACAAACCAAGCCAACTGATCTAAGTTGGCTTTTTTATTAGCAACGGCACAAGCTGTTCCGAGTGCAGCAAGGATCTGTGCAGTGACGTTTCAAAATTCGGGTGGGGGATAGACGACGCGGAGGGTGGTCTATCATGGGTGTGACGTTTTCATACTATAAGAAATGTACCAATTTGAAACAAGTAACCAGAATTATATGAATTGTGAGACAACAATATGCGAAAAGCAAGGCAAAAAATACATATTCTATTGGCATAAAAATTGCTTATTTGAATAGAAAATGCTTCCTTAAATATAGTCTTCTTGACACAAACTAGTATTGATTTTAAAAAGCAAACTACTTTATCATGATACACGAAGAATGGTTAAAAAGACTCGTCCCTGCATTGCTAACGGCAATTATTGGTTCCGTAACAACATTAGCAATCAAAAATAGTGATGTAGAGCAAATGTCACAAAATGTTGAACGAGTAACCCGTGAAAGTCAAAATAGGTTAAGTATGATCAATGGACTAGAAACACGGTATAGCAAACTTCAAACTGAACATAAGAGTTTATATGAGCAACATTCAAGACTTGAAGGAGAACACAATGTGCTCAAACAAAAATATCAAAAATGTGTTTCGAGTGATAATGCAAAATATCGGCAGAGTAGTTTTGATTTTCAAAAATCTTATAAAAGACAGCTTAGAACAAATGATATCTTGGAGTTTGGCACCATATCATCTCCTTTATTAATAAAAGTTAAAAGAGTTTCCCAGAGGGGGCCTGTTATAGAGATAAGTGGATGTGAGTACTATCTAACAGAGAACGGGATTAGAAGCACTAGCGATGGTCATCATTCTTTCTATTTGTTACAGAATTCACCTCTTGAGATTAAGTATTCCGTGAAAAGTTGTACATACGGAAATGCATATTTAGTTGAAAACGAAATAGAAATAATTAGGTTAGTAGCAGAGTCTTTTAACACCGAAGAACAAACGGCTTTCATTAATTATTATCGAACGTTATACAAAAAATGAGATACTTCTTTATAGTTAGTTTGTTTATTTTTACGAGTGGCTGTGTAACCACAGGTAGTTTTAACGAAACTACTGGAAAAATTAATGAAATACTTTATATTCTGGAGAACCGAATTGACGCCACTGAACGAAGATTATCACAACTACAATCTGAAATACTTGAACTTATTAATTCTGACAAAACCAATAATCAAAAGCTTGAATTAATTGAAGTGAAACTAAGAAGGCTGGATGAAGTACTTGGAGAGTTAAGATTACAGTTGATTAGGAACAGATTATGAAAAGACAGACAGAGCTAATAAGGGAATTTTTAAAAAGAATGTGAAGTACGATAATGTAACAGGGTAAACTGGCCTATCATTATAAAGTATTTGTTATTAAGATATAAGATACCCATTGGCGAATGGCCTTATTCAAGTGTACACGACCTAATGTAATTGAGCCAGAATGTTAATTTACCCCCTACAATATAATTTGACTTTTAATTTTCTTTTCCTAATTTGGATTGGGGCAGGGTTAAAGCGGTGTTTCCTAATTTGATATTCAGTTTACTAAAAATACTCAGCATCATGGACTACTGCTAAACCTGTTAGAATTTTTGCATTTTGTTTTACAGTCCACCAAGATTGGAAGTGTGAGTCGAACGATAACCACAAAACGAAAGCTGACAATTGGAAAGTAACTTTTTCGAAAAACCAATTCTTAACTCACCCTACGAGTATCCCGCAAGCCACTGGGAACTTGATGAAGAAGGCCAACCTACTCAGGAGATCGTAAACCGGAGGCGTTGGGTCGAGTTCATCACACCTATTCCAAAACCGAGAAAACGCAAAGGTTCAGCACAACAACAAGAAATAGTCCTGGACGAAGGTAAAGGCCTTTCCTCAGAAAAACAACAGTACGATACTGCACCCGTGATCAACGAACTGCGTAAGCAAATTGACCAATGGCGCAGCCTACCTAATTCTGGTGATTGGCAAGTGACACCGGAGACAGCCCGTCTGCTGCAACACTGGCGGCACCATCAATTCAATGACATCCGGCCATTCTTCTGTCAGGTGGAAGCCGTAGAGACCGCTATCTGGCTCACTGAAGTCGCGCCTAGAGCAGGAAAAATCGGACAGGCGTTTCTTGATTATCTGAAAGATGCCAACAATTCAGCCAATCCCGAACTCATGCGGCTGGCGCTTAAGTTAGCCACCGGTGCTGGCAAAACCACAGTCATGGCTATGTTAATTGCCTGGCAGACCATCAATGCTGTACGTCGCCCTACAAGCAGCCGATTCACGCGTGGCTTTCTGGTGGTAACGCCGGGCTTGACCATCAAAGACCGCTTGCGGGTGCTACAACCGAACGATCCCGATAGCTATTACCAAAGCCGCGAACTCGTGCCAAACGATATGCTGCCCGATTTGGAACGCACGAAAATCGTCATCACCAATTTCCACGCCTTTAAGCTGCGCGAGAAAATGGAGCTTTCAAAGGGCGGACGTTCACTCCTCCAAGGTCGTGGCGATCCATTGAATACACTCGAAACCGAAGGCCAAATGTTGCAACGCTCTATGAAAGAACTCATGGGCATGAAGAACATTCTGGTCATCAACGATGAAGCGCATCACTGCTATCGTGAAAAGCCTGGTGAAGATGAAGAGGGCGACCTGAAAGGCGACGATAAAAAAGAAGCCGAAAAAAACCGCGAGGCTGCGCGTCTCTGGATTTCCGGACTCGAAATAGTTAAACGCAAGCTTGGTGTTGCACGCGTAATTGACCTTTCCGCAACTCCTTTCTTTTTGAGCGGTTCCGGTTATGCCGAAGGCACGCTGTTCCCATGGACAATGAGTGACTTCTCTTTGATGGATGCTATCGAATGCGGCATAGTCAAACTACCGCGTGTCCCGGTTGCTGATAATATCCCAGGTGCTGAAGTGCCAATGTATCGGGATCTCTGGAAGCATATCCGCGACAAAATGCCCAAGAAGAAACGCGGAAAAGACACTGAACTCAATCCGTTTGACCTACCGCCGCAACTGCAAACTGCACTAGATGCGCTTTACGGCCATTATGAAAAAACCTACGAATGCTGGGCGCAAGCGGATATACCGGTTTCGCCATGCTTCATTGTGGTTTGTAATAACACCTCCACTTCTAAGTTGGTTTATGACTATATCTCTGGCTTCCGGAGGGTGAGCAAGGACGGCTCCAGTCAGCTTGAGCAAGGCCGCTTGCCATTGTTCAGGAATTTCAATGAACACGGTGACCCACTGGGGCGTCCACGTACACTACTGATTGACAGTGTTCAACTTGAATCAGGTGACGCCCTAGACAAGAATTTTCGCACAATGGCCAGCGACGAGATTGAACGCTTTCGCCGCGAAATTGTTGAACGTACCGGCGACCAGCGACAAGCCGAGAATATCACCGACCAGGATTTACTGCGCGAGGTTATGAATACAGTCGGTAAGCCTGGCAGGTTGGGCGATTCGATTCGCTGTGTGGTATCGGTTTCAATGTTGACCGAAGGTTGGGATGCCAATACTGTAACGCACATTTTGGGTATTCGCGCCTTTGGCACACAGCTTCTGTGCGAACAGGTGATTGGTCGTGCCTTGCGCCGCCAATCTTATGCCCTCAATGAAGAAAATTTATTTAATGTTGAATACGCCGATGTTCTAGGTATTCCATTCGATTTTACGGCCAAGCCGGTGGTGGTTGGTCCACAGCCGCCGCGTGTGACCGTTCAGGTTAAGGCGGTGCGCCCTGAACGCGACCACCTCGAAATCAGGTTCCCGCGTGTTGCGGGTTACCGGGTCGAACTGGCGGAAGACCGCCTGACCGCAAACTTTACGGATGACTCTGTTCTGGAACTTACGCCTGATTTGGTGGGCGCTACCGAAACACAAAATGCTGGTATTATTGGCGAGAAAGTTGACCTTAATCTCGTACACACCGGCGATGTCAGACCGTCGCAAGTGCTTTATGAACTGACCTCGCATCTGGTTTTAACCAAGTGGCGCGATCCGGATGGCGACCCGCGCTTGCAGCTTTTTGGCCAGCTCAAACGCATTGCCAGGAACTGGCTGGAAAATTATCTGGTCTGCAAAGGCGGCACGTATCCGGCACAGCTAAAATACAAGATGCTCGCCGACATGGCCTGCGAGCGAATTACCGCTGGCATAACAAGCTCGATGGCGGATGAACACACCATCAAGGCGGTTCTCGATTCATACAATCCGGTTAGTTCCACAATGCACGTTAACTTCACCACATCCAAAACCAACCGCTGGCAGGCCGATGCGCGCAAATGCCATATCAATTGGGTTATCCTGGATAGTGACTGGGAGGCCGAATTCTGCCGCGTGGTGGAATCCCATCCGCAGGTTAAAGCCTATGTCAAAAATCATAACCTCGGCCTGGAAGTACCTTACCGTTACGGTTCGGAAACCCGAACCTACATTCCCGACTTCATTGTGTTGGTTGATGACGGCCGCGACGACCCGCTGCATTTGATTGTTGAAATCAAAGGCTACCGACGTGAAGATGCCAAAGACAAAAAGACGACTATGGAAACCTACTGGATACCCGGCATCAACAATCTTGGCAAATATGGCCGTTGGGCGTTTGCTGAGTTCACCAAAGTATTTGAAATTGAGCAAGAATTCATAGAGTTTTGCAGTAAATTAGAAAATGATTAATGTATCAAAAGATCAGTCAGTAGATAGTTTCGCTAAAATAATCGCGGCCAAGAGTTCCCAGGGTACTCAGATGGCACCACTCTTCAATGTAGTTTTTTTGGCTGGGGCAGGTTTTTCAAAATCTTGGGATCAAAGGTATCCTAAAGGAAGCGAATTATTCCAGATTGAAAAAAGAGATATAAGAACCTACAATGAAAAAATCGATACTTTTCTATCTTCTCATGGTTACCCAATAGGAATGCAATTAGATGATTCTCATTTAAAGGACTTGGTTTACAATTTATCTGTGCAGAAACGCTACCCGGTTTTAAGAACCCGCTATATTGATGTCAACAATATTTCGATTATTTTGAATGATTTGATTTCAATAATCTACAAACGATTTAGCGATTTGATGCCTATTAACTATTTTGATCCAAACGAACAGAAATTTGCAATAGGACAAGACGTATCCCAATTACAAAGTAATATTTTGAATTTTTTTCAGTCATTGTCAGAACATGAAGATGCAAGCACTGGAATACCTTCAGGTGTGAGATTTCACTTTGTTACGACGAACTATGATTTTACCTTAGAAACGATTCTTGATAATGCTATTTATAATGATGATAGCATTTTCAATTATATATATAGAGGCTTTACTCCTCTTAAGATACATGGTCTTGACTTTCAAGAGTCAATACATGATCATTTCATAGTTCGAAATTTAATCAAAATTAATGGTGGATTTGAGATATACCCTGTTAATGGAGGGTATGAATTGGATTATTTGGCCAAGGAATCAAATACAATAAGTAAAAACCCGCCTAAGATCATTTTACCCACAAGGGAACAGGAGTATAATGAACCTTATTTTTCATCCATTTTTCCCAAAGCAGTGAGGTTACTACGAGAAAGCGATTTGCTTGTTATTGTAGGATATAGTATGCCAGAAGAAGATGCCATGTTAAGGTTTCTTATTAAACAGTATGCTGAGGATCTCGGTGATGCTGCATATAAGTTTGTATTCTACATAGACCAAATGGACTTGGAAAAACAGAAAATACAGTTGAGTAAGGTTTTTCCTTATTTGGAGCATGATACTTTTAAGCATAGCAATGTTTTCTTATATCAGGGAGATTTTGCTGAATGGGCAGGTGAAGCAAAGGTCGCAATAATGGACGCTCTCAAGAAGAAATTTGAAAAGCAAATGAGCAGGAAGAAACAAAATTTAACTGTTAAGTCGCAAAATAAATAAAAACAAATTAAAGCATAAAATGGCGAAACAAAAGAAAACCATCGTATCTATAAAGCACGAGGAATCTAAGCGCAAAAATATCCCTACGGCTGAATTCGAGTCGGTTATGCGGGATGAGGAAAAAAGCCCAGTCCAGGTGGCGTATGAACGCCGTAACCGTGACCTCGATCCGCAGCTTGTTTGGCGGGGTAAGGATGAGCAGGACTGGTCTGACCTGGTTGTACCGGCACCGCCGCTCTATATCCAGGAGAAGGTTCACCCGAAAGTGCTGATTGATGATCTACTACAGCAAACTCGCGAGCAAGAAGAAAGTCAGATGCAACAAGCCGACTTATTTGGGGATTTTAATGGCCTGCCCAACGAAGCTGCCAAAACCGAGTTTTACCAGCACGACGCGAATTGGAGCAACCGCATGATTCTGGGCGACAGCCTGCAAGTAATGGCTTCGCTGGCTGAACGTGAAGGCTTGCGCGGCAAAGTGCAGTGCATTTATCTTGACCCTCCTTATGGCATTAAATTCAACTCCAATTTTCAGTGGTCTACTACCAGCCGTGATGTGACGGACGGCAAGGCCGATCATATCACACGCGAACCGGAGCAGGTGAAGGCTTTCCGCGATACTTGGCGTGATGGTATTCATTCCTACCTTACTTACCTACGCGACCGCCTGACCGTGGCGCGTGATTTGTTGACCGAGTCCGGCTCTATTTTTGTGCAGATTGGAGATGAGAATGTGCATCGAGTCCGTGCGTTGATGGATGAAGTGTTTGGAGAAGATAACTTTGTAAGTGAGATTTCAATAAGTAAGACATCTGGTTTTACAAGCTCACTGCTTTCTAATATAAATGATTTTATTTTGTGGTATGCCAAGAACCCCAATCAGATTAAATATAGACAGTTGTACTCTGAAAAAACCGTTGGAGAATCAGGTGGGACAAAGTACAAACCTGCCTCATCATATTCTTCTCTAAAAGGGTATTGTATTTTGCCTGATGTATACGTCGTTGATAGCGAAATCACTTCTGAGGGTGCACAAGCTGATAATAGCGTTCGACCGTTTACCTTTCAGGGCAGAAAATACTCTCCCCCCCCAACCAGGCATTGGACGGTAAGAGTCGAAGAACTGTATCGAGTTGATATGGCTGGGCGAATAGTTCCATCAAAAACGCGACCGCGTTATATAAGAAAACTTGATGATTTCCGAGTAATTCCGGCTTCCAATATTTGGACAGATATTGGTGGTATTCAAAGTCGCACTGACCCAAAAGTGTATGTAGTACAATCAGCCACTGAACTTGTGAAACGCTGCGTTCTCATGACCACCGATCCGGGCGACCTCATTCTCGATCCCACTTGCGGCTCCGGCACAACGGGCTATGTTTGCGAGCAATGGGGTCGGCGTTGGATCACCATTGACACTTCACGGGTCGCTTTGGCTCTTGCCCGCGCACGGATTATGGGCGCACGCTACCCATATTATATCTTAGCCGATAGCAAGGAAGGCCAGCAAAAAGAAGCTGAAATTACCCTGACTGCGCCATCCACAGCGCCAACTTATGGTAACATTCGGCAAGGTTTTGTGTATGAGCGCGTACCGCATATCACCCTCAAGTCCATCGCTAATAACGCTGAAATTGATGTCGTTTGGGAAAAGTGGCAGCCCAAAATACAAGGCGCACTCACCGAGCTGAACGCAGCACTGTGTGGGCATGGTAAACCCTTCAAAGTGGCTACCGGTGGTCGCCAGGGTAAAAAAGTTGATTTCACCGCACCGGAAAATGCTACGGTTGAACTGCTCTCCGGCGAAGAAGTATCGGTAGGCGCTTTGCTGGATTGGGAAGTACCAAGAGATTTCCCGGATGACTGGCCGCAGACTGCCCTCGAGCCGTTCGATACGTTCTGGGAAGCCCGAATTGCCCGCCAAAAAGAAATCGATGCTTCCATTGCCGCCAAAGCAGATTACGAATACCTGTATGACAAACCGTACACCGATAACAAAAAAGTTCACGTCGCCGGCCCGTTCACGGTGGAGAGCCTGTCGCCTCATCGTGTGCTGACTGTAAACGAAAATGATGAACCCATCGACAAAATCTCAGACCATCAGGACGGTTTCGCCAAAACACGCGATTTTGCTGAAATCATCCTGGAAAACCTCAAGACCTCCGGCGTACAGCAAGCGCACAAGGAAGACCGAATTCAGTTCACGTCCATCACGCCATGGCCTGGACATTACGTCTGCGCCGAAGGCCGCTACGACGAGAGCGAGGAGGGAAGCGGTAAAGAGAAACGCCTCGGTATTTTCATTGGCCCGGAGTTCGGCACAGTATCGCGTCCCGATCTGGTTGCTGCTGCCCGCGAGGCTGGGGACGCTGGCTTCGATGCCTTGATTGCCTGCGCTTTCAACTACGATGCGCACTCGTCGGAATTCGAGAAACTCGGCCGCATCCCGGTTTTGAAAGCGCGCATGAACGCCGACCTACACATGGCCGATGACCTCAAAAACACCGGCAAAGGCAACCTGTTCGTCATCTTCGGTGAACCGGACATTGACATCCTTGATGCCGAAGATGGTCAGATTCAGGTGAAGGTCAACGGTGTGGATGTTTTCCATCCCCAAACCGGCGAAGTCCGCAGCGACGACGCGGATGGCATCGCCTGCTGGTTCATCGATACCGATTATAATGAGGAAAGTTTTTTCGTGCGCCACGCTTATTTCCTCGGTGCTGGCGACCCGTACAAATCCCTCAAAACCACCCTCAAAGCTGAAATCAACCAGGAAGCCTGGGAAACCCTGCACAGCGACACCTCGCGTCCGTTCGATAAACCGGAGTCCGGGCGAATTGCGGTAAAGGTAATTAATCATCTTGGTGATGAGGTGATGAAGGTGTTTAAGGTGTAAAGAGCAATCTACACATTAGTTGTAATCTGTATTTGGTTTATAGAAATATTGGCAAAATAACAATTGTATTTTACTCCTTAGCGCTTACAGTCCCGAATTAGTTTCAAATTTAAGAGGTGATATTGTGAGTAATCGATCTAAGCCGAGAGTTAGTCGCATACTAACGATTGTGATTTCATTCCTGTCGCTTATTATTGGTTTTGCAAGTGCATATTATGCTTATCAAAGCAGAGTGGATACGAAAATTGAAAGACTGAATGAGAAAATTAGAGTTTTTCAAGAGCGTGAGAAAGAGTTGAGGTCAATACCAAATTTACGAGTGACGTCGATATCTTTGGACGAGATTGACCTTCCCCTCTTTGCGTTTGAAGGGCTGAATAAGTACCCGATTGGCATTAAAATCGAACATATATATGGTGGCTCTGCAACTGATATAAGTTTGTTAGTACAAACTACAGCGTCCATCATTTCATCCGAAGTTATTAAAGATTCTGAACCGCACGTAGTTGAAAAATCTTCTGACAGAAGTATAACTGTCTCTCTTGAAAAGATGAGACCTACTAGCGTTTTCCAAATGCTCATTTTTACCAAAGAGCCTTCCTCCATAACTTACAATCTGATTGCTGATTCTGGGAAAGAATTTATTGCAGACAATTCATCATCAAATACACTATTTCCAGGCTTGAATAATTGGTGGGCACTTGAGCCCTCGTCGATTGAAGATTCGAATGAGGCAAGAGTTATTATACAAGGTCTATCTTTTTTACAGTCAATGGAGATCGGGAAACCGATTATTAATTTTCAGCTTGCATCATTCATAGCTCTTTGTTGCTTATATTTCTCATTTATAATCTACGTCCTAATCAAGACTGGGAGAAGATATGCAGAGCATTACAAAATGCACAAAGCCATTGATAAATGTATTGAAGAAAAATCTCTACGAGTAGGAATGTCGGTGTCTGAAATCATGGATATTTTAGGAGAACCACGGATTGTTTCGAAACCAAAGATTGGCAAAGGTGAAAATGCAGAGAGATGGGACTATGTGCCGGTGCCTTTCTTAGTCATGAAACAATCATGGCCTGATATATTTCTGATAATAGATGATAATAAGCTTATGGATTTCCATATTCATGCTTACTAAACTAAATAAGCGGTATGCGAAGGCCTTTAACAAAGGCTTTGAACAGCTATTCGAACTCAAGATAATCCCATGTTGGTGGACCGTTTTGGTCAATGATTGCAACAACCCTTACAAAATAATCGCCATTTTTAGCTTTACCAATAGCCTCTATTTTGACACGCTTGTTACCTGCGAGTACAGAAATACTATAGTTGCCATTGGCATTTGTAGGATTAAAACCGATTTTGCCGAAATTTAAACTTTGAAAACTACCGCCACCTCCGTCAAGGATTGCGGCTTTACGGCGCCATACTTGGGCAAGACCAGTAATTTGCGAAATGTCCTGCATAAGAGCTTTTTGATTGGATTCTGCTGTGTTTTGGTTTACTACGAGAAAACCTACTACGATTATCACTGCACACCCGATAAGTGCAAGGAAGAAATACCAGAATCCAGTTGAATCCCCCGTCATGATGTCAGTCCTTTGATGTAGTGCTTCGAATTATTACTTTTTCGATTAAAACCGGTTCTTGATTTGTCCTATATTTAGTACGAATTCAAGGTAAAGATTAAAAATACAAGTAAACAAATTATGCTATAAATATTGCATTTTAAGTGGTAAGTTACGAAGAAATATTTTTTTAGGAATTGCTATACAACTATCATGCCAAGTTGGGTGGGCGTGGTGCAATAATTCGGTTGTTAAGCATAAGTCAATATAATTACAGTATTTAGGAAACTCTAAAAATAAAACTACTGTTTCATGTCAAACATAATGAATCAATGTAAGGCAACTATCTTATTTTTGTTTTTTAGGGAATCCTACAAAGATGGTGTTTAGTTGATTCCTATTAGTTTATAAGACCAGGATTAAATTATGGAATTTAGAATTTCAGATACCTTTACCGATAGCCTCGCCAAACTCACCAATGATGAGCAGAAAGCGGTCAAAACAACTGCGTTTGATTTACAAATGAATCCTGCTAATCCAGGCATGCAGTTTCATAAGTTGGATAAAGCCAGGGACACTAACTTCTGGTCGGTACGAGTGAGCCGTGACATCCGCCTGATTGTGCACAAAACTGATTCGAGTCTGCTTCTGTGTTATGTCGACCATCATGACCAGGCTTATCAGTGGGCTGAACGTCGTAAGCTGGAAATACATCCAAAAACCGGCGCCGCTCAATTGGTACAAATCCGCGAAACCTTCAAAGAAATAATTACACCAAAATATATTGAAGCAGAAGAAATCGTTCCTGAAAAGCCTCTGTTATTTGCCGACCTGTCAGACAGTGAACTCCTGAGTTACGGTGTACCAATCGAGTGGCTGGAAGATGTCCGAAAAGCAAATGAAGATACTGTCCTCGAGTTAGCAGAACATCTCCCGGCCGAGGCCGCAGAAGCACTACTCGATTTAGCTACTGGCACGACGCCATCAATTGCAGCACCACTGGTGGATACCGAAGATCCGTTCGAGCACCCCGATGCACAGCGCCGATTCCGGGTTATGAAAGACATCGAAGAACTCGAACGTGCCCTGGAATTTCCATGGGAAAAATGGACCGTGTTTTTGCATCCCGCACAACGGGAATTGGTTGAACAGGATTACAATGGTGCGGCGCGTGTAGCCGGTTCAGCTGGAACTGGCAAAACCATCGTGGCCCTACACCGCTCGGTTTTTCTTGCCCGCAAACATCTCGACGCCAGAATATTGCTAACTACTTTTTCGGACACATTGACCAATGTGCTACACACAAAATTGCGACGATTAATAAGCAACACACCCCGCCTGGCTGAACGAATCGAGGTGTATACAATAAACGGTATTGGCCGCAGACTTTACGAATTACATTTTGGTCGTCCGAATATTGCCACTGAAGAAAGCACCAAGCAGATTCTCCATGAAATTGCAGGAACAGTCGAGGATAACAAGTTCTCGCTGAACTTCCTGATGACGGAGTGGCAACAAGTTGTCGATGCCTGGCAACTGGATAGTTGGGAAGCGTACCGGGATGTTTTAAGGTTAGGAAGAAAAACACGACTACCGGAAAATCAACGCAAGACGCTTTGGATTATCTTTGAAAGGTTGCGTTCTGAACTCTCAGGCCGTAATCTTCTTACCCATGCGCAAATATTTGGTCAATTGGGAAGTAAGTTTACGGATTTCCAAAACAGACCTTTCGACTTTGTTGTTATAGATGAGGCTCAAGATATTAGTGTGGCGCAATTGCGGTTTCTGGCGGTAATGGACGGAGAACATCCGGACAGTCTTTTCTTTTCAGGCGACTTGGGGCAACGTATCTTTCAACAGCCTTTTTCCTGGAAAGCTCTCGGTGTAGACGTTCGTGGGCGTTCAAGGATTTTGCGAATTAACTACAGAACGTCACACCAAATTAGAAAGAAAGCCGACAAGTTGTTGGGGCCGGAGATTTCCGATGTAGATGGCAACACCGAAGATCGACGCGGTGCGATTTCAGTATTTAACGGCCCGCAACCAAACATAATTGTGTGGGAGTCTGCACAAAAAGAAATTGAAGCCGTCAGTAAATGGCTTACAGAAATTATCGCTGATGGTATCCAACCAGAAGAAGTGGCTATTTTTGTTCGTTCGGAGGCAGAGTTTCCGCGTGCTATCTCCGCACTAAAAGCGGCAGGTGTACATTATAAACAGCTTGATAACAGTGTTGAGACGACACACGGTCATGTATCCCTCAGCACCATGCACTTAGCCAAAGGCCTGGAATTTCGCGCAGTCGCCGTCATAGCCTGTGATGATGAAGTCATCCCACTGCAATCACGCATCGAAACCGTGGCCGACGATGCTGATCTTGAGGAGGTCTATAGCACCGAGCGTCATCTGCTTTATGTCGCCTGTACTAGAGCACGTGATCGTTTGCTGGTTTCCGGCGTACAACCGGCATCGGAATTTCTGGATGATTTACGGATGTGATTTCCGAATTATGGTTTCCTCTTAGCAGTTGCATAGCGGATACGACTATCTTCTCAACTCAATCTTTCGCAAAATACTCACCGATTTTGTAACTCCAATAACGACCATCACCAATGATGATGAAGTCTATCAAGCGCAAATCCAATGCTTTTGCAGCGGATTGCAACTGAATTATGACCCTCCTATCTCTGGGACTTGGCTCCGGGTCGCCGGACGGATGGTTATGCAGCACTATGAAATTCGGAGAGTTGGTGAGGATAGCGCCTTTGCAGACCTCTTTAGGCGCAACTAAAGCAAGGTTGTTGGAACCAATGCTAACGACCTCAAAGCTGTTGATAAGCATGCGGGCATCCAAATAAACACCAACGACCTTCTCCTTATCGGACCGTTCCATATCCTTAAATAATACGTAAATGTCTTCAGGTTTTTCGACCTGACCGCGGATTGGGTTCGGAATGTCAGTTTTAATATATTCGATTTTTAGCTGTTTCAGATAATCCATATGTTAATTATATCATATTTTGGAAAGTCATGGCTATTATTGTTCAGTAGTCACGCACAACTGGTATCATTTTTTAGCGCGCGCGTCGAGGCCGTCTTTCCGAAAGTTTCCGAATAAGTCTCTCCTTTTCCAGTCATCAGATTTAGAATAGCCCACCATTCTGCGGGGCCTCGACTACCCCAAAATCCAGGTTGAGCAAAGCGAAACCCGCAGGTACTGAGCGCTTTACCAGCTTCAGTACCAAGTCCGGGAAACACACGCAAGCGAAGTTATACACAGGTGGTAGATTTTGCAGATTGTTGAGTTACTGAGCGTGGTTCTCGGATGGATTTTGGGGTAGTCGAGGGCCTTGGCCATCGACGCGCGCGCAGCTCGTCGCCACGGAAGAGAAGCAATAAAATTACTGAATGGTATACTTTTATAATAACAAATTTGCTTCGAATAGAGTGGAGATGAGCATCATTTTTTCAACATCTCTTAGAGATGTATCGCGGGATTGAATCAGAAATCGTTGCCGGCATCACCGTTTATTGCTAAAATGACAATAACTGTCAAGCCCTATGCCCGCCAATAAACAATCCCGCTATAAAAAACCACCTGTGGATGAGCTCACACCAATACGTTTTGAAAAACGAGATATTGCCATTCTTGAGCTTTTCGGACCGCAACACCGGTTCGAATATTTGACCGCCAGGGGCATTTCCTGGCAACTTGGCCGTTCTCTAAATTCATTGCAGCATCGCTTACAGAAGCTCTATCATCATGGTTATCTGGCTCGTTGGCATCCGCCACACACCTACACCGGCGGCAGCCAACCCTGCATCTACTACCTTGATGAATTAGCCGCTGCCGAACTACGAAAACACACCAAAAAACGAGTGAAAGCCAAACGCCTGGCGGCTGGTTATCACCCGTTTCTGATGCATACCGTGCTGCTCAACGAAATACGGGCAATCATCAAACGGGCTGCAACAGAGCAAGGTTTGATAGTACCGTATGAATTTCAGGATAGAGAATTTGTTGACCGCTTCAGAGCGCAAAGGCAAATCAGCATCGATAGCGGTGAAGCATTGCGCGACACCATGTACCACCTTGTCCCAGATTGGGTATTTGCCCTTGCCGGAACGGATGACCAACACGATACTTTCTTACAACCCCGGAATTTTTTCCTGGAATTACAGCGCAGCAAAGGCGCTGTCAAAGACCCGAAACGTCTGCGCTCACGCTACAAAAGTCTGCGGCATCGCCTGGAAGCCTATTACTATTTTTATAAGCAACAAAGATGGACAGCCTGGGCTGAAGTAAAAAAGCGCAAGTATGCTGCCATCAAGGAACCGCAAAACCTGCGGGTATTGTTTGTGACTGAAGGGATGAGCCTGAAAGAGCATGCAAATCTAATCGCATTGGCTCGTGATGTTGATGAGAAAAAAATCGGGCTGCGGATGTTTTTGTTTATTAGATACGAGGATTTAGGGCAAAATCCGGTGCAAAGAATAATTGAATCAATTTGGCAAACGCCGGTGGTGGGGGATTCACAGGTTGGCATTTTCAGGTCTTAATAAACTAAAATTTTTGTAGTAACCAATAAAAAAACCCCGACTTTATTTATCGGGGCTGGCTTGCGGCCTTATGTTATCTCTATTTCTGAGAATTTTTTTGGCGACCAGAACAAGTCGCAATCAACCTCTACACCGTTGATGTTTATGTTATCTAGTTCGCTAAGGGTAAAATAACCCCATTCAGCCATTTCTGGGTCATTGAGATTAACAAAACCAAAGAAGGTGTCCTTGCCGTCAAATTCTACTGCATACCAATCACAGCCACCAATGAAAAAATGCAAACGGACAATTTTATCCGGGCAGTCAACCACGCCGTCGGTTTCGTACAGCCTCGGCAAGTCATCCAATATTCCCTTTGTCGGTTTATTCCACATTTATCATCTCCTCCGGTTAATCAAGTAATGTTGAAAATGAACCGAGTAGCTCTGCGCTTGGCTCGATAGGAATTTCTTCAGTAAATATAACTTTTTCAGTCAATCCGGGCTCGCGCTCAAAAATCGCTGCAACGCCGCAATGATAACCTGGCATGATAACCGCTACTATAATCGCCTCATGGCGTTTTTGATTATGGTCATCGCCCTCAGTTAACCACGTTTCAAGCGCCAACAGGTAACCCCATGCTTGCTCTGCTTTAAAGCGCTCTTTTAAATGCACTACAAAGGCTGATTTGCCTTCCTGACCGTTGAATTCTATATTGCGAAAGTCAATCATTTCCGGTGCTGCTGGAGTGCCACACACACATAAAATTACGTGGTCAATCCTGCCGTAGGCGAGCATTGCCTTTTTGCATCCGTTCAGGGATGTGGTCAGCATTTTATCTAGCACTTGTTTTGCTTGTTCAGCATTCATTTTCCCTCCTAATTTTGTTGTAAATGAAAGTATTTTGTGTTTCAGAATTAGTATATCAGGGATGGAGGAAACTTCAACTGACCGGGAGGACTCTTTACTATCGAGAGATGGCTTTCATTTCATTCAACAATAATCATCAAGTTCATGTTGCGAGACTAACGGCCTGCGCGTTCTTAAACATATGGAATTTACCAAGCTTTGCCACGCGCTTGCCTTAGCCGCAGTATCTTGAACTTGATGGGAAAAGGTTTTAAATGGGGAAAAGACGGCCGAGAGGCTGTCTTGGTAGCGAGAGGTGTCATCAGCCGGTTGTGAAGAAAAGCATTACAAAACAGAATAGAAGTTGACTTTCTTTTTATTTTTTAACATCTTTTTTAGTCATAACTTATGGCGCCGGAAGAATAAAGTCGAATTTAACTAATAATTTAAGTGTATAGTAAAATGCCGGGTTGGACTTATTTAATTTTGAGTGAACGGGGTGAGGTTTACCTCGGAGCGACAACAGCGCTGCGGAAAAGGCTACGTTGGCATAATTCACCCGAAAATGATGGTTGGACACGTGGCCGGGGTTGGCATCTCCTTGATGTTCGAAAGTTTGCGACGGCTGAGGCAGCCTTTCATTATGAACGTTCACTCAAAAAGAAGCCCCATCAGAAGATAAAATGGAAGTTGGAGACCATTCCACGGGCAAAAAAAATCCAGCAAAAATTTGGTTATGCTTTTGACCCTTCTGAGTGGCCGATTCTTCATAGTAGGGGACAGAAGAAATTAACTCAGTTTTCCAATACAAAGTCAAGGCTTGCGAAGCAACCCTGAGAGCGGCAAAGTGAGGGGTGACGATGCGCTCTGGGCTTGACTTTGGGTTCATATTAACAACCCTGTAGATGCTTCCACCGATATTGATTTTTCAGCCTTTGGCAGAAGCAACTACAATTCTGTATGAATTTATGAGTTGTTAGAATTAATCGTGATCTATAGGCATTAAAGCCCCCGGAATAAATAGAGCCCCACTTCACTAATAGCATAGCCAAAATCACCAACAAACCGTAAGCCACGTACTTGTGAACCTTGACCTTCTGTCTGCAGGGCAAAATTACTACCATCTGCGGTCTGGAAGAATTCCCCACCCGCAAAAGTTGACCAGCCAGAACCGTCCTTAAATAAGTGCATGCCGACTAGTGAACCGGTGAATGTGCCGGGCCGCCATGTGCTGCCGTTTACGCCAAAATAATTGAACCCCACTCCTTTAGAAGTTAATCCGCCATCGTTTGTTGATATGTGCGGCAATATCCAACCTCGGTTTTGGTCAATGAAATATAGCAGGCTAATCGCTTGGTTACCCCCCAATTGGCGTAAAATCTGCCAGGTTTGTCCGCCATTAGTAGTCCGGGCAAGGTTTTGACCAGCCGACCAACCGTATTGGTTATCAACAAAAAATAATTCTGAAACAAGGCCGGTGACTTCATTAATTTTGTCCCAATTGCTGCCGCCATCAGTTGTCCGATACAATGCCCTGTTGGAGATTGCAAAACCAGTTGTGCGATTCAAAAAATGCATCTGACGGATTCCCAATGAATTAATCGCTGTCCAATCATTACCACCATCTGTGGTATGATATAAAGCATTACCAGCAAGCCAACCCTCATTTGCATTTAGGAAAAAGACCGCATTCACAAAACCCCGGGCCTGAGGCGATTTCATCTGCCAGGTTTGTCCTCCGTCTACTGTCAACGCAGCCACAGAACCATTGTCAGCGCCACCAACTACCCACCCTCTTGAAGAGTTGACAAACTGCCCGTCAACCACGGAAAAAGGGGCTCGAATACCAAGATTAGCATTGAGTAAATTTATAAATTCCCATGTCCCGCTGCGAATAACTTCAAGTTTGGTCTGTGCTCTTTTGCCGTCTATAGTACTGACGCTGATATTAGTAGTACTTGGTGTTTTGCAGATGAAGTTGCCGTTTAGAGAGCCGTCATGTGTTGCTACTGCAGGATTGCTTGAGACCCAATCAGCTAGCATACCCTCGTGGTCAAATGTTACTTTTTGATTAATAACGGCAGTAACATTTGAAGGGGTGAGGCCTATGGTGCTGTTAAGCAGCTTATCTATACTGCTATCACCACAATTGAAAAGTAGGGAAAAAAGTAAAAATAAAATGAGTGGAAAAAATGATTTGTGTTGCATAATACACCTCCTGGTTAATTAGATGTCCAAAACCGGAGGATTCTTTGCTGCCAGCGGGCACCAAAAAACCCATCACTAAGGTGAGTCTTGCGACCCCATGCCAGTTTCCCGGCATGACGCAGGTATACGTATCCCTAATGATGGGCTCTCTGTATACCTGCGTTTTTAGTACCATACCACTTAAGTTGTTTGCTTAAATGGGTTAGGTACATTTAAAAAGATTTCAAAGCCTATCAGTAGATGTCACGTCCGCGGTATGAAATACCAACGAAAATGAATTTTTAAAAGCCAGTTTCTATTAAACTGGTAAAACGCTCCTTTCAAAAGTTAACTTGCACTAATATCTTTAATTTGTAATTTAAAATCAAGATGATTTTTTAAGAAGACCTGGTTTTAGAACCAAACTACATAAAATACTGGCAATAGGAATGGCTGACAACATAACTTAGATTTTTGATAGAACTCGCTTCCATCACATCATGTGAATGTCCAACTATAGCAAGGTCTTTTATTCGTTAGCTACTATTGATAAAATATGTTATCAATAGTAAAATGAAAGTATGGGGAAAACTAAAATTCGGACTACTAAAATTGTGTCGGTAGGGGATTCCAAAGGTTTGCTTTCACGGGCAGAGTTTCAAAAACTGGCTGAGGTGCCAGCAGAAGCCGAATGGTTTGCCAATATAGATAATGAAAAAACTCGCCGGGCGTATAAAATCGATTTGCAGGATTTCATGTCTTTTGTGGGAATGCAACGGGTGGAGGAATTCCGCATGGTAACGCGGGCACATATCATTGCTTGGCGGAAGTTTTTGGAGTCTCGAAACTTATCAGGTGCTACCATCAGGCGTAAGCTGGCGGCCTTATCGTCCTTGTTTGAATATTTGTGTGAAAGCAATGCTGTTGCAACCAATTCCGTAAAGGGTGTGAAACGACCGAAGGTTGAAACCTATGAAGGTAAAACACCAGCACTTAGCGATGACCAGGCACGGCAACTCCTAGAAGCGCCAAATCCAACTAGTATTAAAGGCAAACGTGATCGGGCATTATTGTCAGTGTTTTTGTACCACGGCTTGCGTCGTGAAGAGTTGTGCACTTTGAAAATTCGTGATGTTACACAGCGCAGGGGAGTATTACACCTACGGGTGCATGGGAAAGGCGGCAAAATACGTTTCCTGCCTTTGCATCCAGGTACAGCAGAATTGATTGCTGACTACCTAGAAGCATCGGGACAAGAAAATGAGCTGTCAGTTCCGTTATTCCGAGCGGTGCGTAATAATGTTAATCGGAAAATTAATCAATCGATGACGACTGATGGGATTTATAAAGTGGTTCGGTATTATGTAAAAAAAAATGGAATAGGTGAGATTGAAAATTTAGCGGTACACTCCCTTCGTGCGACTGCCGCGACAAATGCTCTTGACCATGAGGCCGATATAGCGAAAGTGCAAGAGTGGCTCGGTCATGCCAGCATTGCCACGACTAGGCTATATGATAAAAGAAAAATGCGACCGGAGGACTCACCGACTTTCAAGGTCATTTATTAAACAAATAAGGAAATCAATCTTATATCTACTCTACATAAAAAAAATAACGGCTTCATTGCGGTTTCTTCTGTTCATTTGTTTTTGTAATGTTGCTGTTGTCTACCTTTCGTATAGTCTCTAGAGATTGCTGATAGACCCGTTTAAATTGCCGATTGTCCCACTGCGATGGGGCGGTAAAGTCTGTAATAGCTTGAAGGGAGATGCGCTTCTTTCGCCCTGGACTAGCTTTTATTCGATGTCGCTTAAGGAAGCTATATAATGTTCTTGCTGTAAGAGAAGTTCCAGTGTCGTTTTCAACATGCTTCACAATCAGTGGAACTGACCAGCCTGAGTTCAGTTTTTTCACTACATACTGACATAGCTGTTCGTTACTTTCTATTTTAAACAGACGATGGCTAGCAAGACTTCGGCGAGCTACCGCTTTGGCCTGAGCTGTTTTTTCATCATAGGTGACGATTTTTCTGCTGTTATTTTTCACTAGCAGCCTCGTGTTCCTACGTAACTCACGACTCACCGTTGATACGGATACACCGACCTTCTCCGCAATTTGCGTAAGTGAAAATTTTCGATGGTGCCGTAATTTCCGAATTTTCTTCCTTTGCCCATAATCCAGACGTTTAAAGGACATTGTTTTACCTTTGCTTTGCGTTAACTAGTATAAAATTGTGTTTTGTTTAAGTTGTTGTTTTTAAAACTCTTAATATGAAAAGCTGGTACCGCATATTGCATTAACTAGTATCTATAAAATCGACATAAAGTATTATTTTAATTGACTTTATGTTGTTTTTTTATATTTTTGTGTATGAAATTAATCTATATGCTTGTGCGGTACAGGACAAATCTATGGTTAAGCCTGTTAAATCTCAAAATAAACTTACTCAAAATCTGAAAGGAGGTAAAATCAAAGACATTGAATAGAAACCCGGGCACTAAGCAGACCTTTTCTGTTTAGGAAAACTAATATAAACATTCTAATAGCCTGATGCAACGTTTTCGGCGGTTGCATGGGTGGAGGTTATCATCATGAATTCAATAAGTTGCACGATTTTTTTTATTATTTTGCTGTTTCTCAATATATCATGTTCAACAGAAGTACCACATCCGGTTACAATCGGAGTCATCTACGATTGTAGTCAGAGTGCACCCCAAAACCAGGTTCCGTCTATAACGGCTAACCATCTTGACAGTCTAATCGCCTTAAGCCAACGGTATGGCGGAACACTGGCTTTTCTGCCAATCTCGAAAGCCTCATTTATAGAGATAGACCGGCTTGAACTCGAATCTATGGCTAAGTCAACATTGCGGGAAAAAGCAATTTTGTCTCAGCATCAAAAAACTAAGATTGCGGATTACAAGAAGCGAGTGTTAGATGTGGTTTCAAATGGCCGCCAAGCAACCAGAACCGATTTCTGGGGCGCAATTCACCGTTGCAATCTGCTGTTTCAGGAAGCGACTGCAGGTGTTGCAAGACGCAAATACCTGTTGCTGGTTTCGGATTGCCTTGATGATATAAAAGCCTGGCCACCAATCGAACTGCCGGAAGACGTCTCAGTCTTGGCAGTTGGATTGTCCAACAAAAGTGACGCCGTATCGATGAGCCCACACATTATGATTTTTGAAAACATCACACCGGCGTTGCGGCATCTCCGCTATCTTACACAGAACAATAAAGAGGTCGGGGGTGCATGATGAAAGCATACGATTATGATTTCTTTGACAAAGATCCCATTGACCACAGGTTGCGGCCACCCGCTCACTTAATAAAGAAGGCTAACCAGGATGCAAAAGTATCTTTTCGAAGCCATCAATCTTGGCAAGTAATGCGAAATAAAATTGAACGTATACTAAACCATAACGATTATAAGGAAATTGACCGAGGTTCAGAACGCCTGGCTTTTTTAAGTAAAGTCGGTGCGGTATTGTTTGTGACCGGGCTTTTTGTCGAATGGCAGTTTTCCAAAGGGATTTACTTATCGGAAACAAGTTTTGGATTCTTGTTGTTTACCGGTATTGTTCTGACCGGTATTTATTGCTCGGCTTGCTTTGCACAGCTCACACCTGAGTATCGATTCAAGTCGTCTCGGCACCATGCCGGGAAGGGGGAGTTGCATCCTGACCTGTATCCCGAGTCTGATGAGAAGCATTCAATACAATGGCGTTTTCTACATCCTTTGAACGGTTTGGCCGTCTTTTTAATAGTCCAGGCGCTCATTTTATATTTGTCGTTCAAGCGTGTGGCCTATCATCAAACCATGGATGTCCAAGCTGCAAACGACCTTTTGTTCCCATGTCTTCTCTTCGTAATCGAAATCATTTTCGGCATTCCCTTCTATTTCACCTTAGAGCGTCTCTACATAAAATCAAAAAAACGGAAATACCAAAGACAGCTTACAAAAGGCGAAATAGAAATCACCCGGCTGGTTGAATCTGCACTTGATTGCTGGTACCGATACGAAGCGGCCATGCAAGATTATAATATTTATATGCGGCAGAACGACCAACCCGAGGCAGTGCCTATACCAGCCAACAAGTATCTGCAACGCCTTATCGAGAACGAGAATGGTATGAACAACGTGCATCAAATACAAGAACCAAACCTGGAAAGCGGAAAGGAGAATTTAGATGATTAGTAATAATTTCACTGAATTAAAAGAACCCCGACTCTTGGTTCCAGCGACCTACGAATTCAAGCTGGCACATCGTTTTAGAATATACGTGCCTTCTTTCAATGCGAATGGCCGCCCAATTCCGGATAAAATTCGTATCAAAGCGCTACGGCGATGCCGCTCGACCATTGAAAACCTTTGCGGTGGAACAACAGAGTGGCAGGCTGTGGGCTCCTATATCGGGAATAATGGTGTGGTCAGAGAGCCCGTCGTATTGATTTCAGCTTACTTTCATCAAGATGACAACATCGCAGAGGAATTATTCGCAGTTTGTCATTGGCTGCGGGATTACCTCAGACAGGAGTGCATCGCAGCAGAAATAGATTCCATGTTATACTTCATTCGATGAGTCACGGAAATCATGAAACGACGCAGCTTTCATCTGACCACCGAAGATACCTGGAAACTGAAGAATG
Source organism: Nitrospinaceae bacterium (assembly GCA_029261475.1). GTDB lineage: Bacteria > Nitrospinota > Nitrospinia > Nitrospinales > VA-1 > Nitrohelix. The sequence goes on along the minus strand of JAJDBG010000018.1, from coordinate 29,448 downwards.
TCCAGGAGTTACAGGAACACGCCACTCTAAGTGAAGCGATTCGGTTCTGTATAGATTTTTGCTATACGGAATTGTGTTCTGGGCAATCGGAAATGAGAAAAGATGGTTCACTTACACTGTTAAAAAAGAACAATCTCATGCTGCGCTATCTATTAGTAGAGCTGACCAAGCTTCATCGTGGCGAGGCTGAACCCCTTGATGCAACGGGACAAGCATACCTAACTAATATAAGAAAACAACTCGAAACCCAATTGGAGAAACTCAAATGAGTACCCATAAATCCTTTGAACTAACTTTTAATATGGTACGCAAAAATATCAAGATGCACCTGGCCATTCTAAAAGGTTTATGTATTGCACAAGTGGCGATAATTATCTTGCTTTTCCGTCACGGCAGTATTTTCAAATTGAGTTTTGCCGTTTATTTGCTTTGGCCGGCAATCATTTTCTTTTTTCACAAACTCAGCAAACGCCAGTTTACCGAGCGCACCCGCCGGGGCTCAGTCATGATTGCCGAAGAAGAACTGGCTGAGAAACTGCCGCCAGGCAGTCTACCGCTTTCAGAAACTATCATACTGCCTTATAAATCCGAGACCACACACGTCTTCATCGGCGGTGCGACCGGCACCGGTAAAAGCCAGGCTATCTGTGGCACTATTACCCAACTCAGAGCAAGAAAAGCGAAATGTCTGTTTCATGGGGGCAAACAAGGGGAAATCGTTGCTCGCTTCTATAATCCCGACACGGATTTTATCTTTAATCCTTTCGATGAGCGGTCTTTGTATTTTGACGTGTTTGACGTTATCGATAGCGAGCCGGATTTTGATACGGTAGCTGCTAGTGTAATACCTGGCGGCAGGGGACAAGAGAAGTTCTTCTGCCAGGCAGCACGCGATGTTTTATCGGGTATCCTGCGTTATTGTTTTGTGCATAAAATTGCCAACAATGATGCATTGTGGAAATCTCTGACTCAATCCATTCCAACTTTACACAAGATGCTGAAAGAAGTTGGCAGCAATGCCGCCGCAACCATTGAGAATCACGATAGCGTACAGACCCAAGGTGTTATATCAACATTGATGCAGAACGCTAAAATATTTCGCTACATGGTCAAAGGCGAGAACAAGCAGAGCTTGTCGTTACGCGAATGGTTGCGGGACGACAGCAAAGGCGGCTTTATTTTTCTCAATTCTGTGGCAAAACAGCGCGAGACTTTGCGAGGCATTTTTACCCTTTTCATTAACGCCTTTGCTGAAGAGATACTATCCCTGCGCGATAATCCCGACCGTAGAATTTTTATCATGCTCGATGAGTTCGGGTCACTGCACCCCTTAAACGCAATCACAGATATATTAACCCTGGGCAGGTCAAAAGGTTGTTCCATCTGGATAGGGATTCAGGACAAAGCTAGGATTGATACTATCTATGGCAAAGACATGTCAAACTCCATTATCAATCAGTGCAACAATTATATCATTTTTCGCATGAACGATTCGGATAGCGCGGAATATTTTAGCCGTCTTTTTGGTGAGAAAGAAGCCGAAGTCATGGAGAGCACGTTCTCAAGTGGTACCAGAGATTATCGTGATACGGAATCATACCGCAACCAGCGCATCACTGACAAACTGTTACTGCCTTCCCAAATCCAGTCATTGCCAAATCTTTCATGCTACATAAAATTGTCGAGTTATCCACTGACTGAGTCCCGCGTGCCGTACAAACATTATCCCGACCGCGCCAAACCATTTGTTGCGGATAAAAGATTTGTCATGCGGACTAATACAATTGTGAATGAACAACCAGAAGCTTCGACGAAAGCAACACAAAAAGCACCAGAGGACATAACAGCTTCAACCCCTGGTGATACCGTTATCACGGACTTCGACTTCTAGTCAAACAAGTTTTAACGATTATGAGTAAATCAAAATGATAGAAATAAATACCCCTCAAAAACTCTGTAGTATCTGTGGCCATAAGCGAGGTCTGCAGGTACTGGATTGTTTTGACAAAAACAGCCATAGCAAAGACGGCCATCGTTCGGTCTGTAAAACCTGCCGCAAGGAACAGCGTTACGCCAGCCTAATGCCAGATAATAGCCAAATGCCAAGAGTTCGCCAAATCACATATCGCGGAGCCAAACCTACGCCAATAAACGCCAAAACCAGACTGTTGGCGTTTGCCAATAGCGGCTGTCTGTCCATTCTGTTTATTGGTGGATTCTCCTGGTCTACAATGAACGGTAGTTTTGCCTTTCTGGATATTGCCCAGATATTATCGTCTGGGCATTTCCAAGTAGTTGCTGTGCTTGCTGCCAGTGTATTGACGCTTGGGACAGCTATATCAGCCTCCTGGTCGGCCAAAGTGTACCGAAACAGGAGGGTGAAAGCAGCCATACTCTTAATGCTGATATTCAGCGTGTTGCAATCACTCAATCTAATCGTCAATCTAAGCGGTGTTAAGAAACGCCTACTGCTCGCAAGCCAGAAGCAATCTGAACAGAAACATGTTAGCCAAGTCAGCAAGCTACAGGAAATGAAAGCTGATTATCAGCAGATAATTGAACTTTACCCACCAGTCAACAAGCATGGCAATCCTGTGGTCTGGAAGCCGGAGATTACGGCAACAGTCAAGTCTGCTTATGATGAAATCAACCGGCTAAACCAGCACATCATGAGACTTGAAGAACAACTGGTAAGTGTTAAACCGCAATTGGGTTGGCATATTCTGTTGGCCTGGTTGGTATTGCCGGAGCTTTGTATGTTGACTGCGATTCTGGTATTTGCACTTGGGCAGTCCAGTGACGCAGGGTGTCAAGAGGAGGTAGAGGTATGATTTTAGTACAACTAATTGTCACACCTGGCAAGCTAATGCAAAACAAGTGTTTAGGGGCTTTCTGTCACACCAAATGTCTACACAAAAACAATAGTTTATGGCAACAAAGTTGCGTCAGGTGTGTACTTCCACGAGCTTACGGTATTAGTCCTACATCCTTAATATTAAAAATAGACATCCAAAACAATGCTTAGCCTTAATTATATCACTGCCAGTGGTGCCTCAGCCTATTACCAAGTGCTGAATGAGCAATCTGTTTCTGCAAAGAATCAGGAACAAACGGATTACTACCTGGAAAAACCTGGTGTCTGGTTTGGCAAAGCAAGTAAGCATCTTCATCTTGAAGGTGAAGCTGTGGGCAAACGAGAGTTTGAGAATCTCCTTAACGGCTGGTCACCAAAAGGTAGAAAACAGTTAATTGAGCCGGGTGTTAATAAGGAGCGTCGTGCCGGTATCGATTACACTTTCTCTGCTCCAAAGTCCGTAAGTTTATTAGCTGAACTCATCGCACCTAATCTTAAAGAAAATATCTATAACGCGCATCAAACAGCTGTACAGGAAGCACTTAGTTACTTCGAAAAAAACTATGCTCAGGCACGTATTACTATCAATCATGAAACACAAACGTTTAATACCGGTAACCTGGCTTTTGCCATCTTTACCGAAAACACTTCCAGAGCGCTAGACCCACAATTACATTGTCATGCCGTCTGTCCCAATATAACCAAACGTCCCGATGGCGAGTGGCGTGCCTATTCCAACGAGAACTTTCATTTTCAAAAAATGTTTGTTGGCCAGATTTATCGAAATCAACTTGCCGCCAAACTAAAAAACTTAGGCTTGGCGATTGCGCCAAAACCAAAAGGTTTATTCGAGATAAAAGGTGTGCCACAGGAGCTCATCGATGCCTATTCAACCCGCTCCGAACAAATACGCAAAACGCTACCGGAGTTGCGCAAGCTATTTCCGGCAGCCCGCGAAAGCGTGCTTAAGGGCTTAGCTGCTGAACGCTCGCGCCAGAGCAAAGTAAACCTGACTGCGAAAGAATTACAATCGCACTGGCAGGCCAAGTGGCAAAAGCTGGGCTATGACAAAAATAAATTGCTCAAAAAAGTCCTGCGGCAAAAAAACATTTCCCAAAAGCAAACCAATCATGCTGATTTGGCCGCGGATGTCTTGACGCAAGAAGAGTCCGTGCTATCAAAGGAGGATATTCTTACCCTCGGATTGAAATACTCTATTGGCGATAAAACCGTTGCCGACATTGAAAAGGATATGGTGGTGTCAAAAAATATAATCAATCTGGACAACGGACAATCATTTACAACCGAGGAAATACAGAAGATTGAAACTGCTATCGTCAATCATCTTGCCAAAGGCGAATCCGCACAGAAATCCCTGCTTGCACGTCAGGGGTTTATGCTCATGCCGGGAAAAAAGAGACTGACATCTGACCAGCAGAAAAGCATCCGGCATATATTAGGAAGCCGTGACCAGGTTAGTCTGGTGCAGGGCGATGCTGGTACCGGCAAGACCACCATGTTGGAAATCGTTGCCCGAAACTATAGCCGCGCCGGTTACGACGTGGTACCGGTATCTCCAACATCCCTGGCTGCTGAGGCACTACGCGCCAAAGGCCTGGTAAATGCCAGCACTCTGGACGCCTTTCTCATTAAGAATCAAAAAAATACCCGCCGCCAGCTATTGGTGGTCGACGAAGCCTCACTTCTGGGTTCACGGAAATTCCAAGAACTTTTACAACGCACTAAAAGCAAAGACTCTATTTTATTAATAGGTGACAACAAACAAAAATTGTCTATCGCTGCCGGAGCGATTTTCAATAAAGTTCAGGAAAAACAGCTTACGAAAATGGTGCGCATGCAGGAGAATATCCGGCAAAAAGACCCATTCCTTAAAAAGGCTATTCGGTCTATAGCTGATAAGGATGTCGATCAGGCGCTGAATTCATTTGATAGCGATGGACAATTTCTTGAAATCCCGGATTCGGAGGCGAGATTTAAAGCCGTGGTTGACAAATATCACGACCTGTCCAAAAAGCAGGATACGTTGGTAATCACTGAGTCCAACGAAGAACGGCATCAACTCAATCAAGATATCAGAGAAAGCCTGAAGGCCGGCCGCCGTTTGAGCAGGAGAGGTCATGATGTCTACACCAACCATCCCAAGAATATAACCCTTGGTGAACGCAACATGAGCTTCAGCTATGAGAAAGGGGATGGGTTTTTCTTATCGCAACCTATAAAGGATTTCGGAAAAGGCAGTTACGGAGAAATTTTGTCAGTCAATCATGCCAAGAACAGAGCAACCGCCCGCATCACTTCCAAAAAAATACGGAAGAAAGTCGAAATTGATTTAAGCAAGCAAGGGCATCATCTTAGCGCTTATACCCGCCAAAAGCAGGAGTTCTCGAAAGGAGACAAAGTCATTTTTCTGAAGTCGGACAAGAAAGTCGGTGTTGAAAACGGCCGCATGGGAAAGGTGTTGGCTAACAGAGACGGTACTATGTCGGTCTTAACCGACGGCAAGAAAGTCGTGAATATTAAGACTAAGGACTACGCCTACATTGACCATGGCTATGCGGTGACAAACTTCAAAGCACAAAGCCAGGAAGCACAGGCTGTCATCTATCAAGCCGACACCAGAAAGGGTGTCAATTATAACTCGCTCTATGTTGCAGCCAGCCGAGCGCGGGAAGACTTGCATATTTACACAAATGATAAAGCACAGTTTACTGAACAGGCACAGGTTGAACAGCAGAAGACGTCGACGTTGGATTATGCCCCGAAAACATTAACCCCTCAAAAAGAAATGGCCCTTGAATTGAGTTTACAGAGGCGCCAGATGGGTGAGCAGTAAAGTAGAACAACTGAAATGTTCGAGCGAACGAGGCATCACACTCATGAATCTCAAGAAATCAAGTCGAGGTAAGGGTTCTGATGTGCACAACCTATGGCGTATTGGCAATGAAATGAATAGTCCAAGTAGAAAACAGAATGACCTAAACAGCCAGGTGGGGAAAACGGAATGGCTCACGGTCGATGATGCAGCGGTGCATTTCCAGACCTCGTCAAAAACAGTAAGGAAATGGCTGTACGAAAGACGGCTGCGCTACTACAAAGTCGGAGGCTTGGTGCGTATTCACCGAAGTGACCTTAAGAAATTTCCTGTTCTATTCCCAACTGCCAATGAAATCCTGGATAGCCGTGATGGGTGACCACTGGCGTCAAATCCTGATTCGCGCTACAATTTGGGTTGAAGGCAATGCATTATTCAACCCAAAACAGGAGGTATAAAATTGGCGTGTTTACGTAAACGAAAAAGGCAAGGTGATTTAGTCTGGATTATCGATTACTACGATAACGAAGGCCAACGCCATTGGTTCAATACCAAAACGGGAAGTCGCCGGGTCGCCGAGCAGATGAAAGCAAAAATTGAAGTCGACCTAAACCTCGGAAAGCTGGATTTATCTCATAAGAAAAAAGCTGTTCGCCTAAGCAAACTCATAGAGGCCTACCTTAAATATTCTCAGGCCGAACATGGTAAAGCAACTTATGCTCTCAATGAGCGATTCCTTAATTACCTGTTGGACTTCCTCGGTGATATGCCGCTAAAAAAGATAACTAGAAAAAACATTGAGGACTACAAAATTCACCGGCAGGAAAGAGTTAGCAAGACGTCGGTTAATATGGAAATCCGCCATCTAAAATCAGCATTCAATTTCGGAGTACAGGTTTACGGATATCTTAAGGAAAGCCCTTTCAGTAACGTCAAGCAGTACAAGTTAGATGGCAACAATCTTCCAGAATATCTAACGCTTGAAGATGTCGAGAAACTTATGGCGGTCATAGATAATTCTAATTTTAAAGACTTGGTACTTTTCTACTTGCATACAGGGTGCCGAAGGGGGGAAGCACTCAGTTTAACCTGGGCTAATATTGATCTGGTTAGAAGGGTAATTAAAATAACCAAAACAAAAGGCAGAAAGGACAGAGAGATACCTATCAACGACCGACTTTTGGAAGTCCTTAATAGCAAAGAAGCTAGCTGCGAAAAACCTTTCAATCATAAGCGTCACTTCGTGACACATAAGTTCAAGAACTACATCAAGAGAGCCGGACTAAATTTGAATTTTTCCGTGCATACCCTTCGTCATACGTTTGCCAGCCATTTGGTTATGAATGGCGTTGATTTGTACACGGTTAAGGAGCTTTTGGGTCATTCTGAAATGAGGATTACTGAAATGTATGCGCATCTTGCTCCTGATCATCTGGCTGCCGGCGTTTCAAGATTGCCTTATTAAAATCGCAACGAACTCTCCGCTAAATAACATCTATATCAACCCCGAAGCCTAAAGACTCGGGGTTTGTTATTGAGCTGCAATTTCTGACTCGTAATTTTGTAACTCTAGTCATAGTCCTCACATTCATTTTTTAGTTGCATGTAATTGGGCAAGAATTTATATTAACATAATGAAATGGGAGACATAAGACATTTCTCTTGGGATAAGATACCTAGCATCATCTGAACCCTCCCTCATGGGGCTCCCGAATGACAAGCATATGTATACCAATTTATTCAGTTTCTGAGCGAAGAAAATCATTTTAAGAGAGAATCAAATTTCGATAAAGTCCGTTAAGATTTCCTTTTTATGTAAACCTCGTGTTTGTTTGATAAACAAAAATATGACTATATTAGCCCAATATTCATTACGTGAGGTTTGGTTTTTCATACAATAAAATTCTTCATGAAATGCAGAATTTGTTCCATTCAATACTATGTTGAACGAAACCGCTCCGCGATAGTTTTTTCATGATTAGGTATTTCTGGAATGAAAAAGGTTAAAAGCTGATCAGGTTATATAGTTGAAGAAATGGGAGTTAACATCAAGTGAAACCCTTATTAAATATCCATAGAGATTTTATGAGCTTTAACACTTGGGAATAGTTACGTTAAGAAACAAGTCTAATCAGAAACGTCTAGGACAATGCATGAGGCCGTGGCTTCGCCCAACAGATTAGGCAATGTGGACATGGGTAAAGTGGGAAAGTTTAACGATAGTGGCTAATATGCAAAGTCCAAAACAAACTGAGCATTTTTTGACTTGCGTTAATGTTACACAATGGTTATAATTCACACTTCCTGACGATTTACTTAGAATCAGATTATTATTAAATACTATTTACCGTTGAGGTAGTAGTTGCACAACAACCACTAGGGGAAAACATAACGCTTTATTATTTTTTTTAACAATAGTCGATAATATAAGGATTACATGGACACGAACAAGGCAGTCAACGATGCTATCAGGTTCTTATCAAAACTTCAATCAGGTGATGGAGCGTGGCGTGATTTCAGGCTTGATGTTGGTGAATCTACATCGTGGGTAACAGCTTATGTTCTCTTAACTCTAGGCTCGTTAAAGTATAAAGACAAGAATCTATCAATTGCTATACAAAAGGCAATCGACTTTCTTTTGTCTGCAAAGCGAAAGAATGGTGGATGGGGTTACAATGAAATTGTATCTGATGACTGCGATTCGACCGCCCTGGCGATCCTCGCCCTTACCTCAAATCATATCCAGGTACCCGCTGATTGTTATGAACGGCTAATCTGCTTTGAAGTTAAACCCGGTCTATTCAAGACTTTCAACGATAAATCCGACTCACACTCCTGGTCACAAATTCATCACGAGGTTAGTGCAGTTACTAACATTGCGTTGGAAGATCCAGCTCGTTTCACATCGTTTCTTGACTTTCTTTCCGATGAAACTTTGAAATTTGGTACCTGTCCATCATTTTGGTGGAGAACCCACCATTACTCAAACTTTGTTTGCTCATGGGCACTCCAATATGGTAAGTTCAAACACCCGAAGGAACTTTTGATAATAAATTGGATAAGAGATACCCTCTCGTACAGGGGACCCTTTGAAGCCGCATTATCAGGACTCGCGGCAATATATATAGGCGATAATGACGCAAAAATGCACGTGCTCAGTTATCTTATTTCTAGCCAAAAACCTGATGGCTCCTGGAAAGCGCGGCCCATATTAAAATATGTAGAGCCGGATAGTACAGAACAGTGGGTAAAGAAAAGGATATCCACAGGTCCGTTATACGCTGACGTTAAGAGAATATTTACCACCGCCACAGTTTTGCGCTTTTTAGAATTATCTTCAGTTTAATATAGTACTTAAAGGGACAAACTTATGAATGAAACAATCAAAAATTCAAGCAGATATATCGGTCTCATATTTTGGGTTTTGATAACCGTAATACCAATAATTGGCATCATATTGAGTCTAATCGACCCGATCAGCTTTTTCTCAACGCAAGAACAAATTCGCGAATTTTCGAGTAAATACGATAACTGGGCACCTATTCTTTTCATTGCTCTTCAGATTCTCCAAGTTGTTGTAGCGCCTCTTTCACACTATAGCGTAGGGTACATGGGCGGTTTTCTTTATGGTCCAATTCTGGGTGGAATTTACAATTATATAGGTAGGGTTATTGGTCACTTGATTGCTTTTGGCTTGAGTAGATCTATTGGCTCACCAATTGTTCGTAAGTTTGTCCCCTCACAAACTATCGCCAAGTACGATAAGTTTGTTTCAAACCGAGCGGATGTCTTGTTTCTCGTGTACTTTTTGCCACTATTTCCAGACGACGAAATTAGTTATTTGGTCGGACTTTCGAAAATGCGTTTTAACTGGTTCTTAATTGCAAATCTCTTGGGACATGTCGGAGGTAGCTTATCTCTTTCTTATATGGGCAGCGGTATTGATACCAAAGATCCCTATTTCTGGGTACTATTTATTTCAACTCTTGCCGGGTTTCCAATTTTATTTTATTTAGCGCGCCGTAAGCCGGTTGCAACCACTAACGAAAAAAAACAATGAGAGATTTGCCCAAACTGACCATGATGCATGCACATCAATCCGATCTTAAAAACTGGTTCAACGCCGCCTTAGGCCGGAAATGTGAGAATCTCCAAATAAACGGTAAATGTCTAGATCATTTGATAGGTGTTGATCGCTGTTTGGGTACTTTTCTCAGCTTCTTTTTTTTTAAAAGAGGTGAATTGACATCGGTAGTTGAGACTATGTTGTCTCGATTGGTCATAGTTGCTCGAGGCTTCATTGTAGTTGATGACGCAATCAGGGATCACGATGATATCGGGTTGAGTCCATCGACACTACGAGAAATTCGAGAAATCCTCTCGGACTTTTGTTTAGAACTTTTATGCGATTTAACCAATGATCATGAAGTGGCGGTTTCAATGCTGAAAAGACGGTTGTCTGCAATCTCCTACACGTACGATCTCTTGCAATCTGGTGTACAACCTTCTTTCAAGACTGCTTATGGGAAATGTGCACTACTCTCATTGCCTTTTGATTGCCTAAAGACTCAGTTTAATGAGAACGAAATGTATGCTAGGGAACTTCTAGCAATTCGTGCATTATTCCTTTTACAGCTTGCAGATGATTACGCAGATGTTCATCACGATCTCCAGACTAAGATAAATTCAAATCTATTTAGCTGGGCATACGCTCGTTCCAAGCCTGTGCAACATTTTTGTGATGATAAAAAATTGCTAAAATTCTGTGCTGAAATTCTTATCGACGTTATGGCTCAAGAACTAGAAGACTTCGGTGAACCAGAGTTGCCGATTAGCGACTGGGCAAAAAAAGTTAGAGAGTTCTTGGGATTTCCATCAAATCGTGCTGGAGCAGACTATGTAAAAAATCTCTTCGGGGAAAATCTGCCTAAGGGCTTCAAAGTCCCTTGTCCCGAGAATGGTTTTGTATATACTTCAAATATGAGACAAAATATTGGAGAACCGAATCAGGTTAACATATCGGCTGAGTTAATCCATAAGTTTGCAACTAAATCTGTGCTTGAAAATATAATCAGCTAACCTACAGGTACTGTCAATGGATAGAAACACTCGTGAATCGCTACCCCAAATTTCATCTGTGTGGGGTAGAGAAATTGAAATTAGATTGTTTGACGTCATTCGAGATTCAGTTACCTTTCCAAGTGGAACGATGTTTCTTACAACAGTTGACCTTCATTCGGATCTTTTCTATGCTCCTGTTTCAACCCTAGACTTAAAAAGTCTTCAAAGTGTAATTTTGCAGGATGCTGGATCTCTATTGGATTTAATACGTGATAAATTCCCGATTAGTCTAAGCAAGGCGGGCTTTGTTGCCACAATTTACGGAACACTTGAAGAATCAAAGACGAATGACTACTTTCTGGTGCTCCATATCGACGATGCAGGGAAAGTCGTCAAAGCACAACGACTATATTCCAACGGAACCCTTAAATCGGTGAAGCAATCAACAAACGCTGTTATCAATACTCATCCTGGCCTCGATCCGAACATTAATCGCTTGATAGATGAATTAAGAAGTGAGACTCAAATCTCTGGTCAAAAATATTTTTTTTTGAAGCCCGATTATCGTGTCACAGAAAAAGAAAACTCTGGAGTGAGAGGATTGGAACTATTACAGGTGGGGTTTTTTCTTACTGAGGAAAAAATAGAGGTCATTGCGGACGCACTTTTTCAGGCCGCCAGAACGAGTAGTTTCGCGACATTGACTCTGTTCTATGAAAAGGAACGTTATTATCAAAAAGCACTGCGTCAGGCTGTCAAAGGGAGCATTATCAAATATGGAGAGATCAGGGACATACAACAACAATTAGAGATTTTGCGCGAGCTGAATAAAACTAACGGCCATAGCGTTCCTCGTATCGAAAGAGAAGACCCGGACTTGACTAATTCTCCAAGTGAAGCTGACAGAGATGTTGCTTTTGCTTGGTATAGAATGCCCAGATTTACCTTGTCTTCATTGCTCGATGTGCTTAGTTTCACTAGCGGTCTTAGAGATTACGAAGTTTCTTCACTTGTACGATCGAGCTTTGCTCACATGAAAAGCATTTATTGGGGGCCCAGTTTGGAACCGATGAGTTCGACTAAGACAAGAGCATACTTATCTGCAGGTTTAGCACTAGCAATTTATCATAGCGGTTCGGCTTGTGAAAACATTCTGAGTAAAATTGAAAGAATCAAAGCTGGAATTCCGATCAAGCTTGAGCGTGGAATTGATGTGTTTGATCCCAAAGAAGTGACTGATAGTGTACAGGGCATGAGATGGATTTTCAATAGCATGGATCAGAACCATGAAACCGATTTTGAAATAAATCTTTTGTGGGGTAAGTATAAAAGTAAAACCAATTGTAGTAATGTAACAAAGGAACTCACTAAAATTAGTAAAGCTCTCGCTAAACTCGACGAAAAAGACAAAATAGAATCCCCCTTCATTCGTGGTCGATCACATGGAGACGCTCATTTTGGAAATTTTCTAATCGACGCTAGCGTTCCCGAGGATCCTCTCGTTATCTCGATAGATCCTAAAGAAATCGCCTTTGATCCAGAATATATACTGAAACTGCATGAGCCCATAGGAGAGATTTGCTCAAAGAATGAATTCGAATTGGCTATAAAGAACGTAGCTTATGATCCCGCGTATGATGTTGCTAAGCTTATGCTTTCTTGTTCATGTGCGTATGGACTAGCATATAGATACGCGTTCCAAGCTAGTGCAACTTCAGGCCGGATATTACGACTGAAACAAGTTAGGTCAGATGTTGTCAACAAGTTGAGCGATCTGGGTGGAATAAGTGGTTCTCAAATCGTTACCATAGATGCGCCAGTAACAAATGAGGCATGGCGTTACCTTTTTGTAGCAGCAGAAGTTAGCCTTCGTGACTACAGTGATGTTTTATCCAAGTTTGTTGGAAATGACGTAAAAAATACTACTGTAGGATTGATTCAGCTATGGCTTATTACAGTTCGGCACGCTTTTTCAATTTGTGAAATTCTATTCCCTAAAAACGTTGAGCGCGCAATTACGATGTACTTGTTGAGTATGCGATTTGTTAGCCGCGGAGTTAACACGATTAGCGAGATTTTGCTTAATGGATTGGAGGATGAGTTGTCAATTGAACGTTTACTTACTCTATTCACTTCAGACATTTTTAATGCAACAGAGTAAAGCCAGTTTGGCTTCAATAGCTCTGATAATTACAATAAAGGTATTGGCTCAATTAAATAATATAGAACAGATGCTTTTGAACTCAATAATACATCGCTTCTTTGTGGGCTACCAGTGGCAAACAAAGAAAACCTCTAAGGACACACCCATACTTGCTTAATCACTAACACTTGCAAAGAACGTCTAATATTTTGGCCGAAGCGAGCCACATTTTCCATAGAATGATCAAAAAGTCTACATAATCAAAACTCTGACTTTTTGAGAGAATCCGCAATGTGCAAGTAATGTAATTTCATACACAGAAACGGAGCGTAGATGTGCACCGAAAACAGTTGCCACTGATAGTTACTGCATTAATACTATATAACTCTTTGTATGCAGGTGATTCGACAAATACCCAGATTAACCAGAACTGGGTTATTAACACACAAGGGTATTTTCAAGTGATGTACAGTAGCATTAACGAAAGTTTTGATATGCCACTTGCAAGGGCTTTTGTGAAGGGGATGTACACTGAACAAACAAGCTTTAGTGCTGAACTGGCAGCGACTTCTGGTAATCCGATAATACGGCTATATATGGATTATTCTTTGGAAGACTTTCTTAAATTTAGAGTAGGGCAGTTTTCAAATCCGATGAAGTTTGGTGAACCGGCACTAGAGCATAAGAATTTCGTCTATTATGCTCTACTGCCACATTATACTCCTACCTTTAATGATGTCGGTGTAGCGGTTTTAGGAAAGATTGGTACCTTATCTTACTACACATGCATAATTAATGGCGCTGGGCCAAACAAGTCAGATAATAACGCCGCTAAAGACTTTGTTGGCTATCTATCGTTTCAGCCCAAGCGATCATTTTCGTTAAACTTGTGCTGGCAGGCCGGTAAGCAACCGAGCGGCAACAGGAGTGGCGGTTTCGGTCATATAATCTGGTCGCCATTAAAAAAGCTGAACCTACAGGTACTCTACTTCAGAAGAGAAGATCTCAATGAAAATGGATGGTTTCTCTCTGGTCTATATGATTTTAGCCAAACCCTCCAGTTCACCGCACGTGTTCACCAATTGAAGCAGGACAGTGGACTAGAATTGACTTTAGGAGCTCAACTCTTCGCCGACAGATCTATTAAATTTCAACCCAATATCATCATCCGGGATGGTGCCATTTCAGAGTTTGTGGCTATTTTTCAGCTTTTTGTAAAGTAAGTGAACCCAATCTTACACGTTTTCCTCAAAAGCCCGTCGATTTAGTCCATTTAATATTATCTTACGGGTGGATTGGAGAATGATTTCGGGGTTAAAGCTGAAAAGTTTTTAAAAATTTAAGAATACAGAAAAGATTTCTCTGGTGATGTTTGCATTGCTATAATCCTCAAATGGGCGTACTATTCTCTGATTTACCGAAGGAAGCGATTCTCAAAATATCACATAGTATGTCAGGTGATTATAAAACGTTCACCGCTCAAATATTAAGTTAGCATGGGATTAAATTTATGAATATTGATGAAAAAATTGATCTTTGTCGATGGCTAATAATACGTCATGATACTCTTCGTGGTTCAACATCAAACAGAGCGGCAATTATTTTGAGCGCTGATGCAGTTATTATAACTTTAGTTCTATTCATTTTGGACAAATCACTTAATAAACTCAATCAATTGACTTTGATAGAGATGCTTCTCTATATTCTTTTCGTTTCTATGACAATTGTTTTCCTCTTAATATCAATAGTATGGTGCCTTAATGCAATTGCCAGCATTTGGAGGCCGATTGGAGAAGAGATAAGTTTATCCCAAGATGGCTCAGAAAGGCTTTATTACAATGCCAGAGATACAATAAGAACATTTAAAACACCAAATCAGTTACTTGATTCTATCAATTCTATTGAAAAAGAATCTGAACTATCCTTTGCTATTATGGAGATGTGGGGAACGTATAATTTGTACCGAAAGATGTATGAATACATGAGAAAAGCTCTGAAGCTTTTTGTAATATCATTTTTTCCACTAATTGCATTATTGGTGATATATATCGCTATCCAATTTAATTGATGAATATTGGTTAAATGCTAGACAATCACCGGTAGTACGGACGCGAATAAACGCTGCATAGTTCAATCATTAAAGGCCATTTTTCATGAGGAAAAAAATTAATATATAGTACAGCTTAAGCGTAAATTTCTCAAACACTTACTCAACTTTTACACAAATGGTAGCAATTTTTGACCCCGCAAATTAGCCTACTGTCCTGCTTCAGCACTATGCGACTATTTCTTTAGAGTTTAGAGTTCAACACCCGACATCCTCCATTTTTTCGTTGCATGTAATTATCCATGAATTTATATTGAAATGGGAGATATAGGACATTTCTCCTAACATCATTTGAATCGTCCCTTATAGCCATACAAATGTATACCAATTATGGATATTCTTATTAATGTTACAAAAATTTGAATTTTGACCGGTTTAAATATTTATCAGTTCATTGAGGTCAATTGAAAGCTCAAAAATATCATTACTAAAAGAATTCGGCCTTTTTATGAAAGTTTTCAATAAAGGGTAAGATATGAACAATTTGATTCTTCGTCGAACTATACTTTTTCTACTATGTTTTCTTTCCCTAATGAATGCCTCATTCGCACAAGATAATCAATGTAGACCAATATTATCACCGATTGACGATGATGAATTCTCGTATCAGATACGCAAATATGGTAATTCAGTGCGATGTGAAGGTTTTTATAGAAGTCCTGTTTCTGGTAATTTAGAAGTAGTATCTTTTTTAGTTGGAGAACTTAATTATAATCTTAATTACGATGTCATCCTGGAAGTTTCTTCTCCAATGCATTTGAATATGAATATTACAGCAATGGCCATTCCTCTAGGGGTTTTTTATCGCATGGGTGCGGAGTTAGGTAAATCCTCGTCCCTTCTTTGGCCACTAAAAGACGTAATTGTTCCAGCAGGATTGTATGCAAGATTGATTGGAGTTTTTGGATGGATTAAATCTGGGGCAGATAAAACCTATATTCCTCTAAGAATTCGTAACACATTGAACAGTAACAATCAAATGTTAGAAGATTCAACAAAGATTATTCTTACCATACGTTCTGTTACAGATGTAACAAATATTAATTGGCGCATATTATCATATTATCTAAATAATCGCTTAGTAGACTTACAGCAAGATTGGCGAAGGGCAGACATAAATTTTGCATATGCAGGAGACGCAATTAAGATTATCATACCCAACGTTTATTCAGGGGAAATAAGAATAGAAATTGCCACACAAGTTATAAATCAAAATGCAAATGACTGGTCTAATCTAATACTGACACTATTGGTGCCCAATTTAGAACGATGACAATAAAAACGTTATATAAAAATATTCTTGATTTAAAAGTAAGATTGATCTTTGGATTAATCTGCGTAATGATAGCATGTGTACTCTTATTTATCAGACTTAACAGTACTGGCGTTACTATAGACCTTACATGTGATTACCTGACATTGAACTTGGAGCAAGATTTTACTAGCAATGATATATTGTCTGCAAAAAGAATAGCGATTAAATATCTCGATGAAGTAAGGTCTCCATTTTCAGGGGTTTTAGATTCAAGTCAAGATAAAAGTTCACAATTTGAAGCAGCAAGCAAGAGGATCTCTCTAAAAAAAATCTCCATGAATAATAAAGGGGAATTAAGTGTTCGTTTAAATAAAAATAGAGTTGAATTTTTTGTTAAAGGCAGTAATTTCAATAGCGTTATTTCATTGGCAGATAGTTCAACCTACATGGTAAATAGAAATTCTGTTTACAAACACTTCACAATTCCTGAAGATATTTATTTTAGGGCGGACGATTTGAGAATGGTGCCTTCTTATATAAAATTTGAAGGCGTCAATGACTTTCAGTTACAAGGTTTATCCATTAACACCGTAAGCTTTTTTGAAGAAAAGAAATCATCAATATTTAAATCTACAATTCAGAACGGTACAATAAGATTACATAATATCCCTTTAATTATTCAGTTATATGACAAAGATCATTTATTACTTGGAAAGGTGAAGAGTGAAAAAGTAGCAATTTATCAGGATGGAAATTATAAGCTTCGTTTCCTTTTTGTTGGAACTGTAGGAAAGCTAATGGTAGGCCCAGAGAATTTTGAGAAAGATCTGCGTCCATCTCTTCTTCAATATTTTTACTATAACGAGACTTTAAAGCTTTTATTAACTATAATTATTGCATTATGGCCTTTCTTTTGGGGGCTGAAAAAGCTTATGACAGAGAAGCAATGAAAGCATTACAAGTGGCTAGTTTAACACATATTCTTCTTGCATGGATAACTATGATACTCTCTATTAGTATATTTAGTTGTGCAGCTAGTTTAAATGCCCCGGCAGCGCGAGAGTTAGATGGTAGAGAACTTGCCAAAGCTCTCCGTGACAATGTTGTAAAAATAAAAAATACTGAGAGTAACAAAGAAGGTTCTGGACTAATAATTGGTGAGAAAGATAGTATTTTATATATTGCAACAGCAGGGCATGTGATAGAGGCATGTAACAAACCAGATATTAAGTTTAATGATTGTATAAAAATCTCTTTTTATAACATCATAGAAGTAACTGATTGTATTTCAATAGAACATTCAGCTTATGATGGAAAGACTAGAAATTCGGATTGGGCTATTATAACTGCTAAAAAACCAAATAAGCTATATTGGAAAAAAAATCAGTTGGTTGAAAATGTGGAAAAATCGTCGTATGACAACGAAAAAGTATGGACTGTTAATCCTCATAAGAACTGGGACGTAACTCTTGATGCTTCCTCGGGTGGTATTTCAATAAATGAATTTGAGGAAACAATCGATGTTGAAACACTGCGAATTACAGAAGGTTTGTCAGGGGCACCTTTAATTACACCACATGAAATTGTAGGTGTTATAGTTGAGGGCAGTGGTTTAAATGGCGGTATCGGAATATCTCTTAATAAGATAAAGAAATGGTTTGATGAAAAAAACTTGCCATTCGGGTATGGTTTTGCCCGCTTAACTGTTGAAACTCAACCAGAAAATGCAATTGTAAAATTAGATGGTGTAAAGATAGGTTTTAGTAACTTACATATTTATGTTAAACCAGGCGAGTATTTGATTGAAATTGAAAAAGATGGATACGAGAAATACAAAAAAAGAGTAGAGATAAACAGTGATGATTTACAAAAACTTGAAATTGAGCTTAGGGAAAAAAAGTATAAATTCTATAAGGATGGGAGAGTCTATATAGCCGCTGGTTTAGCAACTGGGATTATCATGACGATTTTACTTGAACCATCTACTGCAGACACTTATCCTCCACCACCACAATAAAAAGTAGTTTGATTAATTTGAGAAACTATTCTTGAAGGGTTACGAAATGAAAGGTGTTCTTATAAAAAAAAGTACTAAGAAGTTGTTTGTACTTTTTGGGGTTTGTTTTCTTTTTAATGCCCTCCTTCAAGCTCAAACAACCTTTACAGAGGCTGATTCTGGAAATGTGAATACTAATGTTTTTTTGACAATAGGGGAAACAAACGCAGACTTATCTCGCCAAACAGATTCTTTGGCGCTGGTTGCTTTGTATGATAGTACTAATGGTCCAACTTGGAAAATCAAAACTAACTGGCTGACTAATGAACCTCTTGAAACATGGTATGGAATTACTATTTTTGATGAACGTGTTATTGAAATAGTATTATATGAAAACGTATTAGTTGGTTCTATTCCTCCAGAAATCGGAAATCTAAGTAACTTAGAGGGGTTGGATTTAGAGTCTAATAATCTTTCTGGTTCTATTCCCTCAGAAATTGGTAATCTAAGCAATTTAACTCATTTAGATCTATCGTCTAATAATCTTTCTGCTTCGATTCCATTTGAAATTGCTTTTCTAGCTCAATTGACTAATTTACTTCTTGGTTCCAATCAATTTTCAGGAGTAATTTCACCAGCGATTGGCAGTTTACTGAAATTACAAGTGTTAACCATTAACAATAATCAACTTACTGGATCAATTCCCCCCGAATTCTATAATCTGAATAGATTAGCATGGTTGGATTTAAGCTCTAATAATCTCTCTGGTTCTATTCCCCCAGAAATCGGAAATCTTAGCAATCTAAATATTTTGGATTTAGGCGATAATATTTTTCTTGGTTCTATTCCCCCAGAAATCGGTAATCTCAACAATTTGGGGTCATTCGATATTCACTCAAATCAATTTACAGAATTACCTGGTTTCTCTTTACCAAGATTAGTTTCTTTGTATATCCAAGAGAACAAGTTCACTTTTGAAGATATAGAGCCTAATATTAATATACCTGCTTTTGTCTACGCTCCTCAGGACAGAGTTGGAACCGAACAAGATATAGTCGTGAAAACCGATTCAAGTTTAACAATTTTAGTCACTGTTGGGGGTATAAATAATCAATATCAATGGTATCATGATGGAAATCAAATTCCCGGAGCAACAAAAGACATATATTCCAAAGAACATGTGGATTATTCTGATATCGGCACTTATATATGTCAAATTTCTAACACCATAGCAACCGACTTAGTACTTTTCAGCCGACCTATTCATGTAACAGTTGAGCTTCCAGCGTTTCAGCAAGACTCTCTTGCTTTAGTAGCTTTGTATAATAGTACCAATGGTGCAGATTGGGATAGCAGCGGAAATTGGTTATCTGAGGATTCAATAGCAACCTGGTACGGAATTACCGTCTCCGGTGAACGGATTACGGAAATTAAATTATCCGACAACAACCTAGTTGGACCAATACCGCCTGAAATTGGAAATCTGTCCGAATTAATAAGGTTAGAGTTAGGTCAAAATAATCTAACTGGCGTAATTCCGGATAGAATTGTTTCACTTATTAAGTTACAAATTTTGAACCTAAATAATAATCAACTCTCTGGGCCAATCCTTTCGTATATCTGTAAATTAATAGAATTGGAAAAGATATATTTGGAAAGTAATCAGTTTATCGGCGAAATTCCTTCTAAAATTGAGGGTCTGACAAATTTAAGAATACTGCAACTGTGGTTAAATGAATTCGAAGGCTCGATTCCATCTTCAATAGGCAATCTGCAATATTTGGAAAAACTAGAGCTTCAGAGTAATAACCTTTCAGGTGCGATACCTGAATCAATTGGCAATCTCAATAATTTAGAATGGTTGGATATTAGCGGAAATCGAATAGTAGGAGTCGTGCCTGGCGAGATTGGCAGTTTAACTGATTTAGAATTTTTGAAACTTAGTAACAACTTGTTATCAGGAGCATTGCCAGAAACAATCGGAAGTTTGGATGATTTGTTTATTTTGGATCTAAGTAAAAATCAATTGGCGGGAGTAATTCCGACACAGATTAAAGACTTGATCAATTTATCCACACTAAATATTTCTAATAACCAATTCAAAGACATACCTGAATTGGAATTACTTACGACATTACACATTCTTGAGATGCAAAACAATGAGTTTACATTTGAGGATATAGAACCCAATATTAATCTTCCGGATTCTGTTATATACTGGCCTCAAGATAGTGTTGGGACACGTCTAGATACGACGGTAATTGTTGGGGAACGCATAGGTTTGTTAGTTTTGGTAGGTGGTGAAAATAACCAGTATCAATGGTATAAAAATGACCAAAAAATTATAGATTCTACCAAAAGTTCATTTACAATTAAGAATGCTGATTTTTCTAACATGGGAACTTATTTTTGTAAAATTACTAATACTGTTGCCACAAAATTAACTCTCATCAGTCGACCTGTTAATGTAACGGTGAGAGAAGCGAGACCGGAAATCGCCATCAATCCGGATACACTCAATTTTGGATATGTTTTTTTGGAAGATAGTTCTATAAAAATCGTGACAATCAGCAATGTTGGTGAAGATATTCTGAGCGTTGATAGCGTTAGAATTGCAGGCGAAAACTCAGATCAATTCAGCATCGATAAAGGCGGGGAACCGTTTTCAATTGCACGGGGTGGAAATCCGCATATTATTGAAATAAAGTTCTTACCTCAATCGATTGGAGAAAAATCTGCTAGTTTAAATATTTTTAGCAACGATTTTGATGAAAGCCAGACTGATGTTGAGCTAATTGCGATAGGAATTATTGCACCGCCAGTTATCTCGGTTGAACCGGATAGTATTGACTTTGGCATTTTTGCAGTTCCCTTTGATACTACTATCAGTTTAACTATTTCTAATGAAGGCGCCGAGGCTTTGAATATCGATAGAGCGGAATTTTTGGGTCAGGGTTCAACACTGTTTTCAATATCCAATGGACAACTTCCTATAATTATTCTCCCGGATGAAGCTCATTTAATGGGTATTCATTTGGCAGTATCAACAGTAGATAATATTGATGCGACTTTTAGAATTTTTAGCAACGATCCAGTTAAAGAAGAATTTAATGTTTCATTAATGGGGTCATCATTATTTATTTCTACGGATAGTATTTCTAATAAAGGACAAAAAATTGCCACTCTCCATGGAACAATGAATCCAGGTGGCAATACTCTAGGTATACTGTTTGAATATGGAAACACATTAAGTTATGGAAATGAAATCCAGGCAAATCAAAGTACTGCAAGTGGGATAGAAGATGTATCTGTTAATGCTAAATTACATAAACTCATCCCAGATACATATTATTATTTTCGTATGTTAGCTATATTAAACAACGATACTATTCGAGGCAATGCTCAAACTTTTAAAACTTTAGAACCCTATGATTCAACATACACATTAGTTCATACTTATTCTTATCCAGAGAAGAATAAAACCTCTGATTATGATCCAATAGAATATCAAATTATTGGTTTACCCGGTGCAAGTAATCAACCTGTTAATGAATTAATTTCAGGCATTCATGGAGAAGATTGGCAGTTATATGGGGACAATGGTAATTTTAGTGATGATCACCTTGTCGCTTATGAAAGAAATAAGGATTATAAGTTCTTTGTTGGCAAAGCTTTTTGGCTGATACATAAAGGCAACTTTATTATTGAAAATGAGATAGTGAATACTGCACCATTAAATGCTGATGAAGAAGTAAGTATACCACTTCAATCTGGATGGAATTTGATTTCAAATCCTTTCAATAAAAAAATAGCTTGGTCAAAAATTGTTGAAATGAATTCAAATTCACTGATACCTCTCTGGACTTTTGATAAAAGCTTTGATACAACGAATAATTTTGAACCCTTTAAAGGATATTATTTTGAAAATTCCACTAATCTGGATTCTCTGAAAATACCATACAGATTGCTTTTTGAAGAAAATGGAAATGCACAAGTAGTTGATCCTGCAATTTGGCGCATTCATGTTCGTTATAGTTCAGGAAGTTTAGTAGACGAAACAGTTTCGTTTGGGATTGCTTTAGATTCTCAAAAGGGAATCGATCAGTTCGATTTTCGTAAGCCACGAGCTGCAATTGATTATCCTTCAGTATATTTCTACC
Organism: Nitrospinaceae bacterium; assembly: GCA_029261475.1. Taxonomy (GTDB): domain Bacteria; phylum Nitrospinota; class Nitrospinia; order Nitrospinales; family VA-1; genus Nitrohelix. Next base: position 7,039 of record JAJDBG010000018.1, on the reverse strand, counting down.
ATCAGAATCAAAATGGAAGTTATTCAGCCTTCGCGACTGATATACGCCCTCAGTTTGAACAGTCCGAAACCTGGGAAATCGGTACAAAAACACAAACTGGAATTTCATCGCAACTTTCATTCTTGGGAATAGAAAATATACCACAGTCTCTTGAAATATATCTTTTTGTGGAATCAGGTGGGGATTCGATTAATTTGAGGCAACAAGCAAATTACAATTTCATTCCATTAACAAGTAAATACCAATTTACAATAGTAGCAGGAACAGAAACAGCCGTGCAAGAAAAATTGAGTCAATTATTACCTGAACAATTTATGTTAGGAAATAACTATCCCAATCCCTTTAATCTGAATACTACTATTCCGATTGAAATTCCTAAAAAATCTGACATTTCACTTGAGATATTTAACATACTTGGCAAACGAATTAATATTTTATTCTCTGGAATTATAGAACATGGAAAATATAGTTTTAACTGGAACGGAAAAGATCATAATAACCATTCAGTAGCCTCAGGTGTTTATATCTATCGTATTACGTCGCGACAAGGATTTATTGCAAATCACAAGATGGTATTATTAAAATAATTGCTAAGTCAACCACCACCGGCTTAGCCGGTGGCTTGGTTACCCCTGAAAGGGGCTACTACTAGCTCTCCTAAAAGGAGATACTTCTAATGTATCAGGCTTCCGGATTATAATAGTTTATTTGCTGCTGTTACTGGCTGCCCCAAAATGGGGCTACTCTGTTACTGAAATGGGTCGCCACTTGATTGACCGGAATCACCCAAGCGATCCCCTTCTTCCTGATTCTTTATATAATTGCGCACCTTCGCCTCATCAAGTCCAACTGTACTCACATAGTAACCGCGAGCCCAGAAATGGTGACCTCGAAAATTCTGTCGAAGCTGACTATGACGCTCGAAAATCTCTATCGCACTCTTGCCTTTCAGATAACCCACAATACTTGACACGCTGTACTTCGGAGGTATTGATAAGCACATGTGGATATGATTACAGCAGGCAGTGGCCTCAACAATCTCGATGCCTTTGTAATCACAAAGACGACGGAGAATTATTCCAATATCCTGACGAAGCTTTCCATAAACTACTGCGCGACGATATTTTGGTATCCAAACAACATGATACTTGCATTCCCAAACTGTATGTGCTAACTTATTTCGCATTTCGAAACTCCTTTTGTTTTACTTGGAAACCTGACTCTTCCAAGCTAACATCAGGAGTTTCTTTTTTCAAATACTAAGGCAAAGCCTTTGCAATTCTCACCGGCATAGCTAAGGAGTTAATTCAGTATAACATCTAAAATTAATCGAAGCGTGAAATCAACATCAAAATACAACTTAAGTATAAAATTTTACAGTCACTTACTCAAATTCTTACGCAAATAGTAGCAAATGTTGAATCGTGCCTTTGTAAGTTATTGTTTATTATAGCCTATACACTTGACTGGGGGTCAAGGGGTCGAAGGTTCAAATCCTTTCGCCCCGACTGAGTAATTACAGCTAAATAGCTGTTTTAAAGGGATATAGCAGTTGCTATGTCCCTTTTTTATTTTACAGTAGAGCACTTGACTCCGAGGTAAGAGCGCAGGTGTTTTGAGCTTCTCCTGCTCCAAAATCAAGTTGTAAATTAACTATTTGTTTTAAAGGGATATAGCCTGTTGTTTTCCGGTCTTCATTTTATAACAGATTTTTCTATTCATTTTGTAAATTATTATCAATGGTAGAAAATCTTGACATGTTTTTTTCCCAAAGTAAATAGTGTCACTTATTGTTGCCACCAAATCGGTCCACTTGTTCTGAAACGCCACATCTGCTCAGTTAAAACTTGTTTTTTACAACTTAAGGTATTTACTTTAAGGTATGATTGTTGCATAAATTATTTCAGGCTTTAATACTACTATTATTTTTTTGATAAATAAATTGCTGGCATTTTACGCCTTTCATTCTTTTAATTTTTAAGTGTCTCAATCAGTTTTATGGATATTCGAATTTATTCATATAAATAAGTAAAAATGAAGGTTATCCCATTTTATCAAAGGTTAGACTTTAAGATAGTTTTAGGGCTAATTTTATCATTATTGGCCGTTGGCTTACCTTTTTTTATTTTCTTTTATAATTTTCACAAAGAACAGCTTATTGACGGTTTGCAGGTAACCACTACAAATTTGAGCAGATTGGTTGTCGGTACATTGGAAACGGCCATGTTAAAAAATGATCCCCACATACTTAATGAAGAGGTACACAGGTTATCTGAGCAATCCGGCATTGAGCGAATAATAATCTTGAATAAGATGGGTGAACCAAAGGTATCTTCTGAGCCGGAAATGTTGGGTAAAGTCTATAAAAACAATGTTGATCCGGTTTGTGTCGTGTGCCACCAATACTCTCCGGTCGCCCGAAATAATACCACGATTGTAAAAGATAAAAAAAACACAGAAGTATTCCGAAATATGAGCCTTATTACCAATAAACCAAGGTGTTATGGTTGTCATGATCCCAGGGAAGAAATAAATGGTGTCTTGGTGATGGATTTATCTATGGCTGATAGCCGACGGCGGTTAGCGTCAAACAATAAAATCATATTTGGCATGGCGGCTATTATGCTAGTGATTACTTGTGTCGCACTGGGATTACTTATCAACAAACTTATTCTTCGGAGAATTAGAAAATTTACCGATACAACGCTGCGAATAAGCGAAGGTAATTTGGATCAAGTTGTAGACTTCAAAGGAAGTGATGAAATTAGCAATCTCGCCATGAGTTTTAACCATATGACTGCTAATTTGAAGGACACTTTGAACGAAGTAGAGAGACACAAAGATTACCTTGAGAATGTCATCAATGGCATTAATGATGAGATTGTTGTTGTTGACCGTGATTTAAACATTGTTACTGCAAATGATGCATACCTGAACCGATACAACGGCTCCAGGAATGAGGTTATTGGAACAAGCTGTTCACTGGGGTTGGGGAAATCGGAAGGCCCATGTGGTCAGGACTTTTCTAACGGCTGCCCGGTCAGGTTAACTTTTACGGAAGGAACATTGCAAAAAACTTTACATACTTTCCTGGATAGAAATGGAAAAGAGAAATACCTCGAGATTTACTGCTCGCCGCTTCAGAATGAAAAAGGTGAAGTTTTTCAAGTAATTGAATTGAGAAGAGATATTACCGAACGCAAATTTCTGGAGGAACAACTCATTCACACTGAAAAGCTGACGTCCATCGGACGTTTGTCCGCCAGTGTAGCGCATGAGATAAACAATCCGTTAGACGGTATACAAAATTGTCTGGACATCATCAAAAAGCATCCTAAAGATGTGACCAAAAGCAATACTATGCTGGAATTAATTTCAGAAGGGATAACGAGGATTGGCTTTATTGTAAGACGGCTTCTCGTCTTTTCCAGGTACCACAAACTTAAGATGGAAAAGGTAGACCTGAATGACGTCGTGCAGGAATCCCTGTTGTTGGTAAAACATAAAATTGAGGAACAGAATATCGAATTGGATATCCATCTATGCAAAGATATGCCTTTTGTGGTTGGCGATCCCTACAATCTTTCACAAGTTCTCATAAATATGTTCATAAACGCTTCTGACGCACTAGATGGTCAATCTGACGGACATATTGGAATTGTGATAGAAAGACTCAAGCAGAAATTAAATCCTTCAGTCCGAGTGAAGATTTTAGATAATGGCTGCGGTATACCTGAGGAAAATCTGGAAAGAATATTTAGTCCATTTTTTACCACAAAGGATACAGAGAAAGGTACGGGGCTCGGTCTTTCTATAAGCAAGAAAATCATTGAAGAGCATGGGGGTAAAATCACCATTAAAAGTAAGTTAAAAAAGGGCACGACTCTTAGCGTTTTATTACCAGCAAGTGAGGTAGAAAATGAAAGGTAAAATTCTTGTCATTGACGATGAAAAGCTAAAACGTTTAACGCTTAAAAGCCAGCTTGAAGATGACGGCTACGATGTAAATATTGGAGAAAATGCATTTGTGGGTCTCAAGCATCTCAATAAAAGTACTTTTGACGTGGTAATTACAGATCTCCGCATGCCGTCAATGGATGGATTAACATTTTTGAAGGAGATCAAAAAACTTTCGTCGGAGACGGAGGTGATTATGATGACCGCTTACGGTACTGTCGAGAATGCAGTTGAAGCGATGAAAGAAGGCGCTTACGATTACATTACCAAACCCTTCGCCTATGATGAATTGTCCATTAAACTGAATCGCTTAATGCAGCACCAGAAGGGCAAAGTTGAGATTAAGGCTTTGCAGAAAAAAATCCAATCACAATACCGCTATCAGAATCTTATCGGTCGCTCCAAAGCGATGCAAACCATCTTTGATAAGGCAGACATTGTGGCAGATAGTGACACCACCATCCTAATACAAGGGGAAACGGGTACGGGGAAGGAAGTTATGGCAAATGCACTGCACTACAACAGTCACAGAAAGGCACGCCCTTTCATCAAACTCAGTTGCGCTATATTAAATCGTGAACTTCTTGAAAGCGAGCTTTTCGGGCATGAAAGAGGTGCATTTACCGGGGCGTTACGGCGTAAGAGCGGGCGGTTTGAACTTGCTGACAAGGGCACAATTTTTTTGGATGAGGTCGATGACATTCCGCTTGATCTGCAGGTTAAACTCCTGCGAGTAATTCAGGAGAGAATTTTCGAACGAGTTGGCGGTGAGGAGTCATTTAATGTGGATGTGCGCGTGATCTGCGCGACTAAAAAAGATTTGAAGCAGATGGTCTCTGAGGGTAAATTTCGTGAAGATCTCTATTATCGCCTTAACGTGGTAAAAATTGAGTTGCCGCCTTTAAGAGAGCGGCATGAAGACATTCCATTGTTGGTCAAACATTTCCTGGAAAAATTTTCAAAAGTAAAGAATAAATCTGCAAAGCATTTTTCTCCTGAATCACAAAAGGTTCTGCTGACACACAATTGGCCGGGTAATGTAAGAGAATTGGAAAATGTTGTTGAACATGCTGTGACGCTTTGTAAATCGGACCACATTGATGTGGATGACATGCCCGATTACCTGCAAGAGGTATCGACTCCGGAGGGATTGTTTGCTCTTGACGCTCGCGGAGAAAAACCAATTAACTTGTCACAGGCAATTTCCGATCTCGAAAACAGGCTAATCTGTTGGGCCTTGAAAGAGGCGCAGGGTAACCAGGTAAAGGCTGCCGAGCTTTTGAACATTCCCCGTACTACATTACGTGATAAACTTGCTCGTACAAAAGGTGAGAGCGAGAACCATTCAAACATGTGACGAAAATGCTATTTTTCTGACGGTTTTACGTCACAGATATAAATTACTTTTAATTAATAACTTATATAAGATTTGTCCTGAGTCTCCTACATTTTATTGACGGTTTTTCGTCAAAGTGTTGATTTTCAGTCTCAATTTCTTCCTGTCATAAATCCTTTATTTATAGTCCTTTATTTATAATTTATCCCTCTGGTACAAAAATTGACATGTTATCTACACCTGTCTAATTGACCATGAGATCTAATTTAATCAGTTCAGCAAGGTTAATTTGAAACTCAAAAGAAAAATCCTGATTGCTTGCCACGATAAGCAATTGCTCGACACTTTATTTAATTTTTTATCGCAACTCGATATATATGTTAAATGTATCCGGGAATCTGCTGATTTTTTATTAGAGGTCTTGGAAAAAGACTATGACGTTATTATTTATGATTCGGATTTCTCAAATATTGATTGCCTGAAGATGGTTAAATTATTAAGACGGATAAGGCCGAAATTCCCACTGGTTGTTATTGTGAAAGAACTTTCATTAGAACTAGGTGGAAAAATTTTGGAGGAGAATGTAGCATACTTTACGGGAAAACCGGTGCAATTAGAGGTAATCAATGAGGTTATATTATCATCTTTAAATAATACCCAATCAGAACTAAATAATTAAACTCTAATCACATTTTTATAAGGAGATAACAGAATGAGGAAATTTTTACAAATGTTCATAGTTAGTGCATTTCTAATGAGTGGTCTTAATGCTTTTGCTCAGACTTCTCTTACTGCATCTAATGGCACCCCGACGATGGATGGGGTGGCATCTCCCGGCGAATGGACATCAGATATGATTACCACGTCAAAGGGTTTAACCATAAAGTCCATGATAGATGATAACAATCTCTATGTGCTGGCCACTTGGGACGATGCGACGTCTACTAAGAATGTCGCTAAAAACCAGTGGAGCTTTGACGGCAGCACCTGGAGTCAATCCGGCGACGAAGATCGTGTCGGCATCATCTGGGACATGGGACAGAACGGGACAGAAGGCGCTAATTGTGCCACCATGTGCCACGTCCCTGACATGAAAACTGAAACCGGCAAAGTGGATGTATGGCACTGGAAATCAGCGCGTACCAATCCACTTGGATTTACCGATGATAAGCATTGGCTGACCGACGGTCGCCATGGCGATGCCGGTAGTGGCATAGATTCAAAGAATTCGCCTGTGGGTTCAGGCTTTCCGAGCTTTATGGCAGCCGGAGATCCCGGTGCCAATGTAGGCTTTCTGGCCGGTGATCAAGCTGCGCTGGATGCCTTTAATCCATTCGGCGCTCTAAGTGGTGCAATGGGTTTATCGACGGCCTTTGATAGTGCGGCGATATTTGCAGCAGGCGCTGTCATTCCTGGTAGAATTTTGAGCTTGCCGACCGGCAATCGGGCTTCCGTACGTTCGGCTGGTAAGTACGACAATGGCACATGGATCGTTGAGTTCAGTCGACCAATGGTTAGCGACGCGGATGATTTTGAGGTTGTTCCGGGTGGTTCAGTGGAATTTACTACGGAGGTTTTCGACAACGAAGGTGCTACCCACTTTAATGATGGATTCGATGCGACAGTATTTACCATGAATTTTCCAGAGACGGCTGGTTCGGTTACAGCGATAACCGCAGGCTTTGGTACCCCGACGATGGATGGTGTAGCCTCTCCCGGCGAGTGGACGTCAGATATGATTACCAC
>JAJDBG010000017.1 GCA_029261475.1 Nitrospinaceae bacterium | reverse complement strand
GCATTACACATTGCCTGTCGTTCTGGCCTACATGAAGCAAATCCAAGGCTCTGCACAAGAAGCGATTGAAAATGCCATTCGCAAAATTTCGTATGAAATAGGCTTGAAGGAAATTGATGTGTTATCTGCGGTGTATTATTTGTACGATGGCACTCCCATAAAGATCAAGCTCACACTCGATCAAATAAGAGGTCGAGCGGTGTTCGATTTTTCTGGCACGGGTTTAGAGTTAAAAGGAAATTTGAACGCTCCGCGTGCTGTGGTTGATTCTGTTATTTTGTATTGTTTGCGGTGCCTCACGCAAGAAGATATACCTTTGAATCAAGGTTGTTTTTCTCCTGTAGAAGTCATCATTGAAGAAGGCTCTCTATTATCTCCATCGGCGCAAGCCGCTGTTGCCGGGGGCAATGTGATGACCTCACAAAGAATTGTAGATGTCATATTCAAAGCCTTGGGACTGTGCGCCGCAAGTCAAGGTTGCATGAATAACCTTGCCTTCGGCAATGAACATTTTGGGTATTATGAAACGATTGGCGGCGGATCGGGCGCAGGACCGGGATGGAACGGGTTCTCTGGTGTCCATACTCATATGACCAATACGCGCATAACCGATCCCGAAATTTTCGAAAGCCGTTATCCCGTTATTTTGAGGGAATTCTCACTTCGAAAACATTCCGGGGGTGCGGGTCGATTTATTGGAGGAGATGGCTTGGTGCGGGAAATAGAATTTTTGCAAGCTTTGACCGTTTCCATCCTTTCCGAGAGAAGGAGCTACGCTCCTTATGGTCTGAAGGGAGGCGAGCCGGGAATGAAAGGGGAAAATACATTGATTCGAGCCGATGGCTCGCGAGAAAACCTTGGTAGTAAAAATCAGTTCTCAGCAAAGGTGGGAGACCGCATTCGAATATCGACCCCCGGCGGAGGTGGATACGGTGAGATCGAAAATTGAACGGCAATTTATTATTAGAACATTTATAAAAGTCTTCAGAATTTTCCATTTTTAAGAAAAGACACAGTCAGACGGTGAGCCTCTGTATTATTCATGATGAAAGTGTGGGTGGCGTGGATGACGACATGCTCCTTCATGCCTTTCAATTTGGTATTGGCGACACTCACCTTGCCATCGTCGGGACCGGGGATGATGAGAGAATGAAGAGGGTCAATCGACCGGTCGCCAGCAATGATGCCCAATGTGTAATCAACTTCATGTCCTAGAAAATTCTGGACTTGTGATTGATCGGTCTGCAATTGTTGGCCTGCAGGCCCGTAAATTTTTTGGTAGAGCCAATTGCTTTTCCAAAAGTCAGAGACTTCGCTCCCTGAATTGGGTGGGGCCAGCATGACCACACGGCCCAGGTTTTTGGGACGGTGTCGATTCAAAAATCCACGCGCCAGCATTCCTCCCATAGAGTAGGTCACAAAATGTAATTTTCTATTTTTGTCTTGGTTGAATTGATTCACTTGTGTGTGAATTTTTCCAACGAGTTCTTCAAGACTATACTCCGTTGAGGGATAGTCAAGGTTCATGACCTTGAAACCATTGCTCTCAATATGATCTGAAATTTTTTGCATCGATTGAGCGGATCGAGCAATCCCGTGAAGAACAACGACATAATCCTTTTGATTGGCCTGAATTGTCATGGGAAATGATAGGCAAAATCCAAGAAAAAAGAATATGTGGAATTGAAATTTTTGAATCTTCTGCGTTAAGGTTCTTGCACCCATTATAAATTTGAAAAATATTTTTTCTAATTTTTGATGGAGGGCGCAGGAATGTCTACAAAATTACCTAGATTCCATTTGTCCGCCAATTCCCGGACGCGGCCATTTTTAATGAGCTCGATCAGAGCATTATCAATATTTTTTCGCAAAACCTTGTCTTCTTTACGGAATACGATGCCATAGTTTTCCGAGGTCAAGCGTTCGCCTGCAATGAAGCCTGATTTTTTTAAATCGGGCTTGGAGTTATAAAAATAATTGATCTGGGCACTGTCACCCAAAACTGCCGAAACTCCACCGTTGACCAGATCGATCAAGGCATGGCCTGTCTTTTCATATCCCTTGCGTTGTATGCCGGGATATTTTTCCAAATAGAAATAAGCCGTTGTGTTTATTTGAGCACCGACGACAGCGTTCATTTTTTCGAGTTGCTCCAGGCTTCCTATTTCTTGTAAATCGTTGTGGACGAGCATTGAGATTCCGCTTCTAATGTAAGGCAAGCTAAAGGCCATTCGCTTTTTTCGCTCTTCCATAATGGTGATGGAACTGATGAGCAGGTCAAATTTATTTGTTGTCAAGCCACCGAACAAACCGCCCCACTCCACATCAACCAGCTCCATCTCATAACCCGCTTTTTGGACAATTTCTGCAATCAAGTTAGGTTCGAAGCCATCAATTTTTCCGTCATCGTTGATGAAGGCCATGGGGATAAAGGTTGAATCAATCGCGACCGACAGTTGTCGCTTGCTTCCTGTTGGAGTCGTTGGCTGATCGGAACATCCTGCTATAGTGAAAATCTGAAAAAGGCAAATCAAAAAAATATAAGTCCGAAAACTTTTAATGGTATTCACAGTTTCAATCCATTTCTATCGAGTTGTTTAATAAATAGTTCTTAGTTCTTAAAAGTAGTCGTGCCGAGTCTGATAAAAGGCAATTTCTCTTAAAATATTTAAATTATTGTTTTGTAGCCGTATACTACTTTAACCTTTGTTGATGAATCTATTACATCTTAAAATTTATTTTAAAATCATCTAACTAGAGATTTGTTGCCTGAGTATGCGTTGTTGCGTTTTACTTGTATTTTGAATTGATAGGGGTTTACGCCCTAAATAAATTAGGCAAGGTTCATGTCTGGAAGAATTGATAAAACATTTATCCTGGGTTTCCTGCTTTCACTGATTATATTCTTCGTAGATATATCAATGGAATTGGGGGTCGCGAATGGCATTCCCTATATCATTGTCGTTCTTTTGGGGATGACTTCAAAGAAAAGAAGCTATTTGATTTTATTTGGGGGGCTGGGGGTTCTTTTAACTGTCCTGGGATTCTTTTTCTCGCCTCAGGGAGGTGAATTGTGGAAAGTTTTATTAAACAGGATCTATGCGGTTTTTGCAATTTCTGTGACGATGATACTTTGTCTGCAATCCATTAAAACTGAATCGAGTGTTGATGCAGAGATCAATCAATTTCAAAAAAGTGCTAAAGCTAGAACCTTGGAAATCATAGCCTTTGGTTTGCTGATATTTATGTCTATAGGTTTTTCTTCAAATTACTTGCTTTCAAAATTGAAATACCATATCGATGCTGAGCTTGAGGCAACCTTGACACAAATATTGGCTTCAACGGAAGGTGTCCTGAAAATTTGGGGCAATGATCGTAAGGCAGATATCAAGACCTGGGCATTGGTGAAAGAAAATATAACAGCGACTGAAAAGCTTTTATCTATGGAGGATTCTGTAAACAAACTTTCTAAAAGTTTTGCTCTGAGGGATTTGAGAAAAAGACTCCAACCTTTTCTCACCAGATTTCATTACGAAGGATTTTTTATTGTCAGTCCTTCTTATATCAATATTGGATCGATGAGAAATTCGAACCTCGGCAAAATCAATTTGCTAAAAGAGCAACAGAATATTTTGGAGCGAATTTTTAAAGGGGAAACTTTATTTTCCTTTCCCGTATATTCTGATGTTGATCTGAGTGAATTTCGTTCCAGAAAATCAGGACAGCAGGCTACCATGTTTCTTGGGACTCCTGTTCGGAATGAGTCAGGTCAAATCATAGCGGCGATGCTTTTTAGATTGGACCCGGAAAAAGAGTTTAGCACCATCTTTCAGCTTGGAAGAACAGGGCGGACGGGAGAAACATATGGGATCAATAAAGATGGAAAAATCATAACAAAAAGCAGATTTTTGGACCAATTGATTCAGGCAGATGTAATCGAGGATAACTCAAGTGGGATTTTGGAAGTCGAAATACGTGATCCGGGTCGCAATTTATTGACCGATCCCCAAATTCAGGATTCTGAACGTAAGGGGCCGTTAACTTTATTGGCAGAAAGTGTGGTTCGTAAGAATACAGGTTTAGACCTAACAGGGTATCGGGACTATAGAGGTGTTCGGGTCATAGGAGCATGGGCCTGGTTGGATGATTTGGAAATCGGTATAGCTTCGGAAATTGATTATGAGGAAGCTTACAGGCCTTATGAGTTGATTTCGAAAGTGATTCTATTTGCAATGTCGGTTTTTAGCCTGCTTATTTTAGCCTTTTCTGCATTGATGATAACAAGTCGAAATAAAGCGATACGATACGCAGTTAAGCTCGCTGAGAATGAGAAATATTTAATTGAAGCTAAAGAATTGGCAGAAAGTTCTAACAGTGCTAAATCTGAATTCCTTGGAAGAATGAGCCATGAGTTACGCACTCCAATGAATGCAATCATGGGGTTCACCCAGATATTGCTGATGGATAAAAAGAGTCCTTTGGAGGAGCATCAGAGAGAAAACCTGGAAAGAATTTCTTCGGCGGGGGAACATTTATTAGAACTCATTAATGACGTCCTTGACTTGTCCAGAATAGAAATGGGTGACTTTAAATTATCTTTATCAGTGGTCGATATTGTTCCCCTGGTAGAAAATGTGATTTCGATTGCCAAACCCTTGGCCGACGATAAAGGGCTGACTTTTGAATATACAAAAATAGCAACTGAAAATTATTACGTTGAAGTGGACCCTGTGCGATTGAAGCAGGTTATTTTAAACTTACTATCCAATGCGATTAAGTACAATAAACCCAATGGGACGGTCAGTGTTTCTTATCAAGAAATAGGGGAGCATAAGATTCGCGTTGGAGTAAGAGATAGCGGACATGGTATTGATGAAAACAGCCAAAAATTACTTTTCAAGCCCTTTGAACGTTTTCATGCCAATGCCGATGCTATTGAGGGCACGGGAATAGGTCTATCCATTTGCAAGCGGATCATTGGGATGATGGGGGGCGACATTGGTTTTGAAAGTAAAGTTGATGAAGGTAGTTTTTTCTATATTGATCTCTCTTTGGAGGGCAATATTCCCACACCAGTCCGGGTCGAAAAGGCTCTCAATGGAATTGAAAATTCTGAATCAGAGCGTGACAAGAAGAAGGTCATTTATATAGAGGATATTTTGATCAACGTAGAACTCGTGAGGCAAATTCTCGTTGAACGCCCTCACGTCGAATTGATCCCGGTATCCAATGCTTTAGAAGAAGTTAAAATGGCTCTCCAGGAGAAACCCGATTTGATTTTGATGGATATTCATTTGCCGGAAATGGATGATTGGGTCTCTTTAGAAAAATTACAGACCTTTGATGCGGCAAACAACATCCCGGTGGTTGGGTTGACTGCTGACGCTATGGAGTCAGAAATAAAAAATGCCTTGGCGTTGGGTTTGAAAGTTTGCCTCAAAAAACCAATCGACATAAAGAAATTTCTAGAGATGATTGACGAGTTTTGTTGAAGTAAGGGTACCTGAGACTGGAGAGTACGCGCAAGCAGATTGGGAGTTCTGAAAAATGTTATTTTTATGGAGCTTTCTGATTGGTTGTAGAATGAGGAAACAAATGTATGGATGGTGTTTTTACAGAGAGATAAACGCTTGCGTTGGCTTTCAGCCCCATTTCCTCTACCGATTTGCGAGTGATCAAGGCATCCAGAGAATACCCGCAATCTATCGTCACTCTGGCCATGCAATCTTCTGGTAAAATTGATACAAGCTTTCCTTCCATGTGATTTCTTGCGCTGGTGTCCCTTGGCATATGTGTCGAAATGGCGATATCTTCCGCTCGAATACCAACCCACGCAGGTCCAGATTCCAGCCCTTGAGAAAGAGCGGTCAACTCACCTTTATTGGTTTGTATTGTGACGAGCCCTTCACTTTCCGCAATGATTCTCCCCGGAAAAATATTTTCCATTCCCACAATTTCCGCCACTCGCTGGCTCGCGGGTCTGCTGAATACTTCTTCAATGGGACCCAATTGCAGTATTTGGCCTTCTGCAATAACAACGACCCTGTCGCTCAAAGTCAAGGCCTCGGCACGACTGTGGGTGACAAGAAGGATGGGAATTTTGAAAGGCTCCATTACTTTTTTTAATTCTCGACGAAATTTGAGTTGGCTTGGCGCATCGAGAGCAGAGAAGGGTTCGTCCAGCAATAGCAGGCGCGGACGACGGCAAAGGGTACGAGCAAGTGCTGTTTTTTGTTTTTCACCGCCGGAAAGTGTTTTGACATTCCTGTTTTCCAAACCCGCGAGGCCAAATATTTCGACCATTTCTCCAACGCGTGTTTTTATTTCAGATTGCGGCAATTCTGAAATTCCATAGGCAATATTTTTTGCAACTGAAAGGTGCGGAAATAATGCGTAGTCTTGGAAAAATAAACCCACGTTTCGGGCTTGTGGGGATACAAATAATTTACCGTCATTCCAGCGTTCGCCTTTGAAGGATATAATCCCAGAGTCGGGGCGTTCCAACCCGGCCAGGCATCGTAGCACAGTGCTTTTCCCCGCACCGGAAGGGCCAAATAAGGTTGTCCACGAACCATCGGCGGGCCATTCGGCGTCAAAGTTTATGCTCTTTCCGGGAAATGTTTTTTTGATGTTGATGGTCAACATAAAGCTAATGTATGAGCGTTTTTCACAGGATTAAAAATTCTTTGGCGACACTGCCCAAAGTCTTCGGTTCAAGGCATAGACCAGTGCAAGGGTTACGAATGAAAATAGCAAGAGAATCATGGATGCCTGCCCTGCTTGTTCGTATTCCAGTGCCTGGACATGATCGTAGATAGAAATGGAAACCACTCGTGTGGAACCGGGTATATTTCCTCCTACCAATAAGACCACTCCAAATTCGCCAAGTGTGTGAGCGAAAGAAAGGACGCCGCCAGTAATCACTCCAGACATAGAAAGTGGCAGGGTAACGGTCCAGAATGTTCTCATGCGGGATGCCCCCAGAGTCCAGGCGACTTCTTTCAACTTTGGATCGACCATATCAAAGGCAGATAAAAACGGTTGCACCGCAAACGGTAGGCTGTACAAAACCGAAGCAAGAACCAGACCCGGAAAACTGAAAGGCAAGGCACTTCCAAACCAATCGAGATAGATGGAGCCCAGCCAGGACGTCGGGCTGATGGCGACGAGCACATAATAGCCAAGTACGGTAGGAGGTAAAACAATGGGCAGTGCGACCACTGTCTCTACTAAAAATTTCCAGCGATTGCGCGAGCCACTCAGCCATGTCGCAAGGGGCAAGCCTATAACGAAGAGGACAAGAGTCGTTGTTCCCGCAAGATTAAAGGATAAAATGAAAGGTTCCCAATTCACGGAGATTTTTCTCCTGACGAATGGAAGCCGTATTTTTTCAAAATCATCGCACCCTGTGGACCGGAAATAAATTCAGCAAATTTTTTAGCACCAGCAATGTTATTGCCATTTTTTAAAGTCAGTCTGGCATGCTGAATGGGGTCGTAATATTCAGAGGGGATGAGCCAGAGTGCTCCTGATTTTTTCATTGCAGGGGCAAGTGCGACAGAATAGGCAAAAAGACCCGCTTGTGCGGCACCGGTCGAAGCAAACTGTGCGGCTTGTGAAACATTTTCTCCAAAGACCAATTTCCCTTTCACTTGCTTGTACACTCCGGCTTTTTGCATGGCCTGTATCGCCGCTCGCCCGTAGGGGGCATGTCTGGGATTAGCTATGGCGACTTTACGAGTTTCGTTGGCCAGTAATATTTTGAATCTCTCCTTCGAAGGATTTTTTTTTGTCCATGAGGGAACCCACATTGCGATTTGTCCCAATGCATAAATCTCCGCCACTTCCCCAGAGGAGGACAGATTCAATTTTTCCAGCTCGCGGGGGTAAAACTGATCCGCCGAGAAAAAAATATCGAAGGGCGCACCGTTTTTAATTTGGCTGAACAAGGCCCCAGAAGATGCGTAAGATATTTTTACATCGAATTCGGGTTGTTTCTGCTCAAACGCGGTGATCATTTCATCTAAGGGGAATTTCATGCTGGATGCGGCGGCAACCAATACAGGACTGCCAATAGCATCGGGCGCGTTCGTAAAGAAAATGAGGAGTATGGGAAGAAGAATGGTACGCAAATGTGATTTCATAACCGTTATATATCAATAAATATAGCGGTGGTCAATTAAAAATTTTGCCTCGCATAAGCTTTCAGGTGATAATAGGCCTCCAAAAATTATCACTCTCTAACGTTATAAAAACGTTTAACTAACACATCATCATATATGGCCTCTTTTTTTAGTATCGTTAATGTTCAACCTACGACAGATTTATCCCAACGCCCTTTGACTTTAAAAGTTGATCGCTCGATCAATGAATTGGAAGCTGAGGAAATTTCGGTCGGTATAGAGATCTGGGTTTGTACTCCCCGTTTTGAATTTCCTATATGCACAATTCCCGCTCAGGGCAAGAAAGTCGATTCACGTTTTGAATTGGTGTTTGGTCCCAGTATTCCGACGGATCCTGAAAAGACAGTTAAATTCAAAAACTCGCAAAAAGAAATAGCACCTCTTCGTGGTGAGGTAGATTGGCAAGAAGCACCTAAATTTGGATTTACCGCTCAATTGGAGATTGTTTCCGTTGAGGACGATGTCCTATTGCCAAGTGGAGAACCGATTCACTTCCAACTTCCTTCATTTTCTTTCGGGCAAATGGATAATGGTCGCTGGGGTTCCTTCGATCAGTATTCACTTTCCGTTCGTGAAGCACTTTCTTTTTCCTCTGAAGGCAAGACAAAAAATATCAAGCAAAATTGTGGAAAAATATTTGCAACCTTGGGCACTGTGAAAAAAATTGCACTGCAAGAAATACGTAGTGCGAAGAAAGAGTCTGAGGGGGCATTTCCTGGGCTGGGTTATGAAATTGGAGGGATCGATCTCAGGGGTCATTATGACCATCGTTCGCAACCTCCCATGGCAAACCATAAAACTCTCGAGACGCTGGTCTTACATAGCATCACCGCACAAGGACTGGCGGTAGAAAAAAAGTTATACAAGACACCCACGCAACAAGTTGCAAATGTAGAGCGTATGCTAGACTGGCGTGCATGTGTAGAGGTGTGGCAACTCATCCACTCCGAGATGGGCCTGCCACGCGTTTCGGCGCATTATATCATTGCAAGAGACGGCAATATTGTAGAATTAGTTCAGATAAAGCACTGTGCCCACCATGCGGGAGGAGCCAATCGAAATTTGATCGGACGTGGAAATGCCGAGACTATGGGGATCGAATTGATTGGTTTTGCGGATGATTTTAGAGAGTCCATTATAAAAACTTATCTTGAGAAAAAGGGGAGTGACGATGGTCAGGATCGTCAATGGGCTTTCGCTTTTGAGCGACTGGTCAAATTGCACGATCCCAATATTCCGGCGGACTCGCATAATGCGGATGATTTTATAAACGAAGACTCTCCTTTCTATCATTTCACCGACGCGCAATACGAAGCTTTGAATTTATTGATTCGTGTTATCGGGCAAAGATTCGGATACATTCGAGTTTGCACACATCAATGGTTAAGGAAAAGAGTTGAAAAAATTGTAACTGTCAATGGCGTCAAGAAAAAGCGCATCATGTTGGAAAAAATGGATCCTGGAACAAAATTTGACAGGACCCGATTGACGACGCTCATTCCCGGTGCATGGGCTGGCGAGCCGGGGAGTTTCGATGCCGAGCATGTCTATATGTGTAAAGGTTATGATATTGAAGACCGACGGCCACCGGGTTAGATATTTTTTTATCTATGAAATACAGTCGAGAAATTCGTGCGTTGTGATAACTGCCGGATTCAAAACCCGGTTTGTAAATTACAACGATTCCCCTTCAAATAAAAGACTATGACTGATAAATTTGATCCATTAAAAAAACGCCTGTTAGAAATATGTGATCGTCTCGACGAGGATGAGCAGTCTTATTTTAGACCTCTGGTGGAAGAGTTTAGCGGTAAGACAGTAGAATTTCAGCGCATCATGCGTGATCTCGGAAAATTTGGCCCCAAAATATCCGACGGTTCTACCTTTGCCGCTTACCGGGAAGTGCAAAATATGTTTCAAGCGGCGACACAGGAAAAATGAATTCTGAAAATTCTGCCGTTCATTTATTAGTGCATGGTCGAGTGCAAGGAGTCTGGTATCGCGGTAGTACACAGGCGGAGGCAAAAAAAATGGGCCTCAAAGGTTGGGTCCGTAATCTGCCCGATGGAACAGTCGAAATCCAGGCCGAAGGCGATCGAAATATTCTCATTACTTTTATCGAATGGTGTCGGCAAGGCCCACCTGCAGCGGAAGTAGTGAAAGTCGAAGAAAAATGGATCGAAGCCGAAGGCTTTGATTCGTTTCAAATTCGTTGATCGACTCTCTGACTATGATAAAAATAATAGGTCTCGTTAAAGTTTACGACAACACAAGGGCTGTCGACCAGCTCGATCTGGAAATCCCCGCCGGACAGTTGTTTGGTTTTCTCGGGCCCAACGGTGCAGGTAAAACCACTACCATCAAATTGATGACGGGTCTTTTGAAGCCCAATGAAGGAAGCATTGAAGTCGATGGCATTGATGTTCAAAGTAATCCTAAAAAAGCCAAAGCGCGGATGGGTTACATCCCTGATCGACCGTTCATTTACGAAAAACTAACAGGTGCTGAATACTTACAATTCATTGCCGATTTGTACGGTGTCGATCAAGCAAGTGCCAAGGCCAGAGCCGATAAATTTCTTGAATTCTTTGATTTAGATTCCAGTGCACATCAACTCATCGGTGGTTATTCGCATGGAATGAGACAAAAGCTCATCATTTCCGGCGCACTCATTCACTCTCCTCCCGTTGTTATAGTGGATGAACCCTTGATTGGCCTCGATCCAAAGGGGGCAAAACAAGTGAAGCGCTTGTTTCTGGAGTTGTGTAACAAAGGCACCACAATATTCATGTCCACCCATTCCCTTGCCATTGCAGAAGATATGTGCGACCGCATTGGCATCATCCAGAAAGGAAAGATGATCGCTGATGGAAGTATGGAGCAATTGAGAGAGCGTGCGAGCCACGACGGTGGTGGATTGGAAGAAATTTTCCTCAAACTGACGGGTGACACCAGTTTGGAAGATTTGCTTCCAGATCTTTAAGGCGTGTTTTGGAAAGATCTTTGAATTTTCATTGGGCTTAAGGACTAAATCAAGATTTGACCCTATTTAGGCTCTGTGGAGAAACTCGTTGAATCATGCACTCCAGAATTTTTGGCTTAGTTCTCTGGGCTGAAACGGATTCTTTGACCAACGATAAAATCCTTTTCGCTGTATAAAATAATGGCCGTGGAGTTGTTTGCTCGTGTCGAGATCACTTGCATTTTACCGATCACATGAGGTGGGAAGGACTGGATTTCTTCTTCATTATATTCGGTTATTTTTTTTAGGGTAGGAATCTCATAAGCTTCAAAGAAATCTCCCGTTTGCACTTTGTGGTTGGTTCCTCTATCGATGTAGACAATATCTCCAATAACTCCAGTGATATGTTCTTCTTTAAAGGCGATGAGTCTTCCATCAATGGTTTTGTTCGTTTTCCCCGGCGTGTATTGAGGGATTTCCATTTCCTCGTAAGGTAAGAGCGAATCATTGATCTGAATGTCGTTGTGAGCCCGTATCACCTCTGCTCTAGAATATCCATCAAGTGGTTCGATGATTTCGACCACGCCCAATATCTTGACCAGAACGCCTATTATTTTCTTTGCAGGTTCATCAAATGGAAGTTGTGCTTCCCCCAATTCACGAGATTCTTCATTGCGCTTGCTTCCCCAGTAGTCAAAATCTGTAGAGAAAGGAAGCTCTTGTTTGCGATGGTCTGGCGTGGCTTGGACAAAATCGTAAATGATTCGTTCGTTGGAAAACACCGTAAATCGGTCGCCCTTTTTCACTCCTTTTTCCAAGCCCAAATCAACGTAGATGATTTCATTGTCCGATGCGACGAGCGTATTGTCCAAAATTTTAACGATAGAGCCGACACCAATTTCCTCGGTTAAAATAAAACCCGCTAGCGCAATGGCCTTCTCTGAAAAGTCAAGAGCCAGCCCCGTACCGGAAGAATTGATTTTCCGCGCTGGCAATTCCATTTTTTTGTCTGCCGTCACATCATTGGTACTTTGATGCACGGTCCCATGGTCTTTGGGTAGCAATTCAAAATCTGGATCAGAGATTTTGGATTGTATTGACGAAGGGTAAGACGCGGCGAAAACGTGAGAAAAGCTAAAACAAAAGAATAATACGCTCAGAATAATCTGTTGGAACAAACGATGATGTTTCATGTTACGCTTTCTGTATGTGCTTGAAAAATTAAACCCATTGCCCACAGTCTCATAATATATCATTAACAGAATCAGCAAAAAAATATATTTCTCTGCGAGAGATTTTCAGGTGAGTCCAATGCATTCATTGTGGTTCGGTTTTTGTATTTCGGTAGTTCATTATCTATGTCATTATGCGCTTTAAAATATGCACTCATTGCTCATTTAACTTCGACAAGGAGTATTTTATATGAAATTGAAGAAGCCTGTTCAATTGATGCGGGCAGTATTGCTCGTATTTTTAATTCTCTGTGTTTCCCCATCTATTGTATGGGCCGAAGCGGAAACGGGAAAGAGGGCGGATGTTAAAAAATTGCTCAAGGTGTCAGGCTTGCACGATCAAATGTTGCTTATGAAAAATAATCTGTTGGACACCTTTGGCTCTACCATTGCGTTTTCTTACCCCAAAATCCCGCCTGCATTTTGGGATGATTTCAACACCTTGGTCGGGGACAATGAGATGGAACAATTGATTGACGATGTCGCCAAGGTTTACGAAAAGCACATGAACCATGATGTGATATTGAAATTGATCGAAATGTTTGAAACTCCTTTTTGGGCGGAATGGCGCAGTAAAATGCCAATGATTAGTAGCGAAGCAGGAGTGGCGGGTGTTGAGTGGGCGCAAAAAATTTCTCAATCGGAAGCATTCAATCAGAAAGTAGACACACTCATCGCAAAACACAAATTAGTCCTGGCTACGGAAGAGAATCATTAGAAAAGTCCGGTTCCTGGTAGCTTATGAAGAGAGCCGGGGTCGCGGCACCGCGTTCTTGCTGGCGGTCCAGCCAGAAAATCGTTGCCTGTTTTAATGAATCTTATAGATTCGGTTCACTGCGAGATTTTTTTCTCTTACGGCGTGTTTTCTTCTTTTTCTTTTTTGATGATTTTGGGGGATTTGATTTGAACTTTTCGCGGCAATATTTCAAGGTGTACCTGAAATTGTAATAATCCACTGAGTTTTGCGCATCCTGAAACGAGACAATATAAGGAATTATAAAAGGGGATGACAATACATACATCCAGCCTTTTTGTGTTTCACCCGTGTAAAATTGTCCACCGCCCGGGAGGATAGAATAGAGTCGGGCGATTTCTGGATCGAAGTAGCGGTATTCCCGGTCACATCCCTTTTTGATGTAATAAGACATTTCTTTTTCGAGAGCAGGAGTGATTTGCTTGAATCTCAGAGATTGATTTGCTTTTCCCCGCCCCGTCGTGCAGGCAGAAAGGAGTAGAAGTAGCACTAAAATAATAGCACTCCTCAAAAAACTTCCTGATTTTCTGCAAATTCTTATCATAGTCCCGTGAAATCTAGGGAAAAGTGTTCAAAAATATTGAAATGAAAACTCCAAGGCCTTTCTTTTTAACGGGTTTTTCGAGGAAGGGCTTGAGTTTATCCTCAAAATAATTTTATTCCGTAATTTCAGATGAATGATGAAAATTATTGAAGCAGTCAGATCGACTGTGGAAAAAGGTTGAAGGGTGCCTAAAGTGGCAAGCGAACTTGGGACTGGGACCGCTTAAGGTTCATTTGTCAGTTAGTGATTGATGCTATTGAGCACATAGAAGTGTTCTATAATTAGAAACGTTATCTTTCGAACATGGACTGACTCCGCTCAGCAGATTTTAAAAAAACAAGATAAGACTCAATTTAGTGCTCATTTTGTAAAAGGATGCCGCTCGAATACCACAAAGCATTGCTAAACGCAGGCAAACAGAAAGCTCGCTATGTACTTGAAGGCAAAAATAAAGCAAGGATTGAGGGGCTTAAAGCATCAAGTGATTTCCAAAGTGAACCGCCAGCTGGGAAGGGAATATATTGTCAATTCCCGCGAGGTTTTGGCGATTGACACCTGTAGCATTTGCAATTTGGAGTGCAGATTTTGCGCGTATGGGAAGAAGAAATCACTGAAAGTGGAAATGGAGGATGCTTTTTTTGAAGATTTGATCCATCAAGCCGTTGAAATGGGCTTCGATAAATTTTGTCTGACCCCTACTACGGGAGATATTTTTGTCGGGAAAAATGTATTCAACAAATTTAAAATTCTCGAAAATCACCCGAAGGTCAAATCCTATTATTTTCACACCAATTTTACCCTTCCAGATGAACATCAAATTTTGGAACTGCTGGAGTTGAAAAAACTTTCCGAATTGAATATCAGTTTCTACGGTCACGATTCTCAAAGTTTCATTGATCTCACCCAGTCGACAAACAAAGTGTTTGAAAGACTGGTATTTAATTTAAAGTTTTTGTTAAAGCATTACTCGGCACGCAAGGGACATCCTTTGCTGAATATCTATCTGAGAACTTTATACTCCTTTAGTTTTTCTAAAATGGACGAGAGCGAATTGAGTGCAATTTTTCGTAAATTGCTGAAGGACAAGGAGATCCCACTGGAACTGACGACGGAATTTAATAATTGGGGTGGCTCCGTCTCTCAAGCGGATGTCGAAGGCCTGGATATTAGGATTGATGACAAACCTTTCCCCAAAACAGGGTCTTGTCTGCTGATCTATTTTTCGTTGCAGGTTTTTGCAGATGGCCGAGTCAACGCATGTTCTTGCCGAGATGTGGATGGCGAATTGGTCATAGGTGATTTGAATGAACAAAAGCTTAAGGACATTCTGTCAGATAGAAATTCTGTTTATATGAAACTGATCGAAAATCAGCAAAAAAATATTTTTCATTCCGTATGTCAATCTTGCGATTTTTACAGAAGTATTTATCGCGGCGATATTCCAAAATATTATAAAAAACCTTTGATGAAGCTGAAGGATTTTTATCGAGTTTTATCCGAATAAAAAGATACAAAGTTGCGCGATGCCTTCCCTTAAATTTCCCCAACGCTAAAATACTGACTCAGAACCAATGAAACCCAGTAATTTTTTCGATAAATATTGAACTTATCTTTTCAGGATAAAATTTATAGGGTCAAATCTATATTTTTTATAATATTAGATTTTAATTTGCTGACCTGCGATCATGGAAAAATCAACTTGTTTGCGATTTTCTTCGAAAGGGATGTCTTCATACTTTTGCGTATTTGTGTTCATGCGGAAACCGATCAGGTCGGCAGGTGCCCCGGGTTGGATAGTTCCAGTGGAGGTCCCCAGTACTTCAGCTCCACCGCGTGTTGCTATTCTCAGCCATTCCATGCGGGTCACTTCGGGTGCCATAGTTTCTGCAATTCTCAACTCGCGCAGGAAATTTAGGGAATCGTTGCTTGCTAGTGAATCGGTTCCCAGTCCTATGGCAATGCCGAGGCCTAGCATTTTTCTCAAAGGCAATATTTTTTTCCTACCAAACCATAGAGTGCTTCCCGGACAAAACACCGCTCCTGTGTGCTGTTGGTGCATCAATTTGAGATCAGATTCTTCGATGTGATTGAGGTGGACGGCGACCATGTTTCCCAGCACGTCCAAGGAGTGGAGATAGGGCAGTATGCTCTTGCCGGGAGGTTTCCATTGATCGTCGAACACACCCCGCTCAATTAAAAATTCTTCCAGCTCTCCGCCGCCTTCTTGCAGGAAGCGGATTTCTTCAGGAAATTCTGCAAGATGGCAGGAGAAGGGAAGTTTGCGTCGTTGGGCGAGTTCTTTCAGGGCCTTGAATAAATAGGATGAGACGGAATAGGGCGCGTGCGGGGCCAGTCCAAATTGAAAGATTGGATTCCTATGTGAGTCGTGAGAATCGAGGATCGCTGCTATTTCTTTGCAAACTTGGCGTGCTCTATCTTGATGGAATCCGAGGGCTTCGAGAAACAGGATTTTTCTCAAGGGCAATTCTACGTATTCAGGAAATAATTCTGTTTGTGAGATGTAATCGGCGAGGGTGGTGACCCCGCTGGAGATCATTTCCTCCGCCCCCTCACGGATGCCAGCCAGCCTGTCAAGGAAGGGGATCTCTGCGCTGATTTTGAGCAAGGCGCGCACCCAGTCGCAGAAGCTTTCTGCCTTGGGAACCTTTTCCTTCAAGCAGGAAAGGGAGAGATGGCAATGTGCGTTGATGAAGCCGGGGAGTAATAGGTGGTCGCTCAAATCAATCACAGTGGTTTCCTGTGCTTGTGTCTTCCGGGTTTCTATGGATTGAATGAGACCATCATGGATGACCAGATCGCCGTTTTCTATCACGTCGCCGGTCATGGGGATCAGGGCTGAAAATTGAATTCTCAGGTCTGCCTGGGTATTCATAAACGGAATTTTAAAGGAAAGATGTTCTGTTTAAAATAGGGTTTCGTTACGGTAATTGCGATAATCATCGCCAAATTTTTCAACTAGTGCTTGCTCTTCTTTTGAGGCCCGAAGCCAGTTTAAAGGTAAAACGACTATCAGGAGATAGAGCATCCCTATGGTTGAGCCGCAGGCGAGAAACATGCCGAAGAGTGTGAGGGTGATGCCCACATAAATTGGATGTCGAAAGTATTTATAAATTCCATTGCGGGCAAGACTTTTTGCACCTGGAAATACAGCGAGTCGGTTTCCAAGGACAAACATGGCCCATATCCATAGTCCCAGGCCGATAGCGGCGCAGGTAAGCCCCATGTAAACGAGGGGACGGTGACCGAACCCAAAATCTTTTGGCAGTATATAAACGGTTACCAGTGGCAGGAGGTATAGGGACGGGATAAAAATACTCAACAAAAATTTCCCGGTTCCTTTGACAGAGTTTTCTTCCATGTCAGTCTAGTAGATCCTTGTGAAAATTTTCTCTTCCTTCCAGAATTTCCAATTCTAGAAAAACTTTGTATACCGGTAATGTGAAGGGTTCTGCGGAAATTTTAACGGCATCTTTTTCTGTAACAATGATCATTTCTGCTCCGGCGGCGATTGCCTTTTTTTCAAAGGCGCGGAGAACCGCGTGGGTGTATTCATAATGATCGGGAAAGGCATAGTAATGCACAATGTTTGCGGATGATTCTTCCAGTATCCGATGAAAGTCTTCGGGATTGGCGATACCGCAAAATGCGGCGATGGGCTTGTTGCGAATGGATGAGACTTCCCGCAGATCTCCATTTTTCAGTGAAATCAAGGCATCGAGACGCATGGATGATTTCATTGTTTGCAAACCGCCGGGGAAGAGTTTATCGAGCTCAGGTGTTTTTCCTTTGCCTGAATATCGAGTCACGCAGATTTTATCGGCTCGTTTAGCTTCCTTGGCTGGTTCACGTAATTCGCCTGCTGGAAATAGGTTACCGTTCCCAAAGGGGCGTTTATGATCGCAGAGGAGAATATCAAGATCCCTCTGCAATGCAAGGTGTTGGAAGCCATCGTCAAGAACCAGTGTATCGATGGCAAAATGATCTATCGCATAACGGCCAGTTAGATAGCGGTCGGGTCCGGTTAAGATGGGTATATTTTGCAGGCGCTGGGCCATCATCACAGGTTCATCACCTGCCATTTCGGGGGACATCAGAATTTTTTTCCCATCACAAACCACGTTGACCTTTTCTTGAGAACGACCACCGTATCCTCTGCTCAAGATAGCGGGCTTTTTTCCGTTGCCCCTCAGGGTTTCGGCGATCATAATAACGAACGGGGTTTTCCCAGTGCCACCCAGGGTCAGGTTGCCAACGCTGATCACTCGACAATTGAGCTTGCGTGCGGGGAATAATCCCCAACGGTATGCTTCCTTTCGAAACTGGCAAATCCAGTAATTAAAAATCGAAAGGATCTTGAGAGCAAAGTAGACAGGAATATGGTAAAACTTTCGCTCTGGAGAAATGACTTGGTAAAAAAAGTTTTCTAACCACATATATAGGGGAAATAACCTTTGTAAATGTGCCAGGTTCGGGCAGAGTCAATAGTAGTTTTGAAGGCCAGTGAAGGACGATGTGAAAAAACGGTTCTCGAAGACTTCGCGGGCTGTTAGGGTATTGCAAATAAAGAAAATGATTTTCAAGTTACTGCTCAACGCATCGCAAAGTCACAGGAAATTTATTTTGTGTCTTGCGACAGACCAATCTTACAACCTTCAGTATACCCCCAGTTTATGACTTTTTTGTATTCTATCTTGATAACAGGCCTGGCTTTTGTTTTGGCACCGATTATCTTTGTTAAAATGCTTTTCAACGCTCGTTTTCGCGTGGACATGATGACGCGATTGAAGCAAGAAGCTATCGTGCCTGAAATGCAGGATCGAATCTGGATTCATTCTGCGAGCGTGGGCGAGACTCGGGTTGCAGAAATACTCATCAATGCTCTGTCTATCGACAAAAAATTTCCACCCATTGTATTATCGACGTTTACCTTTTCGGGTCAAGAGTTTGCCAAAAAAACTTTGAAAGTGCCTTCGTTTTTGTTGCCGCTTGATTTGTCCCTTTTCATTCGACCTTTACTGCATCGCCTGAAACCGCGTATTCTTGTATTGATTGAAGGGGAGTTTTGGCCCTGTCTTTTGCGTGAATGCATGGGGCTTGGTATTCCCATTGTTTTGTTGAATGGTCGAATGACAGAGAAGGCTTTTTCTTCATATATGAAGTTTTCCTGGTTTTTTCGCTGGATGACAGCGGGTGTCAAGCATTTCGCCATGCGTGGTAAAGAAGATGCGGATCGTATTTTACAATTGGGAATTTCAGAAGATCGCGTTTCGGTTATGGGGAATCTTAAATTTGATGCTGTGCAAACGATTCGTCCTAAGCCACGCATGGAATCTGCTGATACTCGATTCAAGCTGGTCTTTGGTTCTACCCGACCGGGAGATGACGGTCCTGTTCTGTCTGCTATTGTAGAGTTGAAAAAAGATTTTCCCGATCTGTGTTGCATCATTGCGCCGCGTCATTTGAAGCGCCTGAGCGAAGTGGAAGGATTGATCCGCGAGTACGATCTGCCTTTCACACTTCATAGTGAAATTGAACCCGGGGCAGAACTGCCTGCGTTGATTTTGGTCGATCAAATGGGAGTTCTGGAGCATTATTATTCATTGGCGGTGGCGGCCTTTGTGGGGGGTGGATTTAATCCGCGCTGGGGAGGGCACAATATTCTTGAACCTGCTGCACACGAATTGCCAGTCATTTTTGGTCCACACATGGATAATTTCAGCGAGGAAGCGCGTTTGCTGTCAGCGTCAGGAGGCGGTATCCAGATCGACCGACCTAAAAATATTTATCCAACCTTGCAAAGCTTGTTGAATGATCCAGATGAAATGCGCAGAAGGGGGAAAGCCGGGCGCAAGGTGGTGGAAAACAATCGAGGAGCTGTAAAGAAAGGTTTGCAATGGATCGAAAAACTGATAGAAAAAAAATGAAATCATGATAGCTGTCTACCACATCATCACGAGTTTGCTTGCGCCATTTGTTGTTCCTGTTTTCGCTTTGTTTGCGCAATTTTCCAAATACAAAGGCAAGGGGCTTTCTAGTCATTTTGGTGTGGTTCCTGAAACGCCGAACGATGGAAGACCGACGCTTTGGTTGAGTGCTCTTTCAAGTGGGGAATTGAGTTCGGCGATACCCGTGCTGAAAAAAATATCAGAGAAACGACCCGACATTCGCATCATCGTTTCGGTGACCACCGATTCGGGCTACGAAATGGCGAGGCTGAAACTTGATTTCGTCGATCAAGTGTTTTTTCACCCACTCGACTGCCTGCCCTTTAGCTGGCTGGCTCTGAAAAGAACGCGACCTGATTTATTCGTTTTGATGGATACGGGATTCTGGCCCGGCTTCCTGCACTTGCTCAAAGCTCAAGGGGTTCCTGCTTTACTGCTGAACGGAAGGATGTCGAACTCTTCTTTGCGTCGATACATGAATTTGAAGCCCCTGATCCTCCCTACCTTAAATGCCTTCACAGTCCTGTACATGCAGAACGAAAGTGGGGTGGAGGCTATGCTGAAATTGGGGCTTCAGGAAGATAAATTGAAACAGGTCGGCGACCTGAAATTCGATTCTGCAGAGCGTACGCCGGAGCTTGAGCGAAGCCGTCTTCGAGACATTTACAAAATTCGCGGTGAAGCGATGGTATGGGTTGCAGGCAGTACGCATGCTGGAGAGGAAGAAATCGTTGCCGATGTTTTCCAGAGTTTGAAACGTCGTTACGAAAACTTGATCCTGATACTCGCTCCGAGGCGGATCGAGCGGATCGATGCGGTTGCCGAAATTTTCAAAAAAAGGGAAATCCCTTTCCTTCTTCGATCAGAGTTTCGACGAACCGGTGCGCGTAGTGCCGATGTTGTATTGCTTGACACCTACGGGGAACTCTCCAGAGTGTATGGGATCGCTCATATTGCCTTCGTTGGCAATAGTCTGATCGCTCCTGGCGGGGGGCATAGTCTGGTCGAACCTGCAGTCCAGGGCATTCCCGTGTTACACGGTCCCTATGTGGAGAATTTTATCGACTCTGCCAATGCTTTGGGGAAAGCTCAACTGACGGTGTCAGCAAAAGACGCGCAGGAGTTGGAAGAAAAGCTCGGCGTGTTGCTTCAAAACTTTGGTCAGTTGGCAAAAAATGCCGAGAGTTTACTGGAACCTTTCAAGGGAGCTTCCGACCGCCTTGCGGATTTGTTGCTGGAATCTTTGCCTCAAAAGTAAGGTCCCAAAAAACTGCAAGCTGTTTCAGGACTCTCTATTTCCAGCAGTGGGTACGGCCGCCTGCCTACGATTCAGGAAGTCATCAATATCTGGTGCCAACGGTGCAGTGAACTGCATTCGTTTCCCGGTTGTAGGATGTTCCAATTCCAGTCGGTGGGCGTGCAGTGCGCAACGTGGAAATTTTTCAGTATGCGAGAGGGCTTTTCCCCCGTACAAGTCGTCGCCTAAGATCGGATGACTTATCAAAGCCAAATGCACTCTTATCTGGTGGGTTCGCCCTGTTTTTGGAAATAAGCGAACATAGGCAAAACGGTCGTATTGCTGGATCACTTGCCACGAGGTTTCTGCCGATCGTCCGCCATCTTCATCCGCTACCATTTTTTTGCGATGCCGTTTGTGGCGTCCGATAGTGGCCGTGATTTCCCCTTCGCTTTTCTTGAATTTCCCTTTTGCCAAAGCCAGATATGTTTTTTTAGTTGTTCGATCTTTGAATTGAAGAGCGATGTGATTCAGGGCCAATTCATTTTTTGCCGCGACAATAACACCCGATGTGTCCTTGTCCAGACGATGGACAATGCCGGGACGCTCGATCCCGCCGATTCCCTTGAGATCTTTACAGTGATGCAATAAGGCATTCACCAGAGTTCCAGAGGAATGCCCGGGGGCCGGGTGAACGACCATTCCTGGTGGTTTATTCACCACTATGATTTCTGAATCTTCGTGAAGGATGTCCAGGGAAATATCTTCCGCCTGAAGGGGGGAGGGGGCTATCTCGGGAGCGCAAATGACGACGATATCTTCCAGCTTCAACTTGTACCCAGGTGAAACCGGCAGTTTGTTGACCGTCACATGTTCTTGTTCAATCCATTTTTTGAGTTGAGATCGGGAAACCTCGTTTTGCTGGGAAGTAAGGAATTGGTCGATTCGTGTTCCAGAATTTTCGCTGGAAATTTTAAATTCAATTGTTTGCAAAATGATGCTTTCGGGTTTGCTTTTTGTGAGTCTGTCTTTTCCTCGATTATCGAGAGTTATAAGCGCATAGGCATGACGATGCTTTTGTAGTCTGGGTCTTCGTCGATGGTGATGAGACAGGAATGATTTTCGTTTTTCATGTTGAGGGTGACGGTGTCGTATTCGATGACTCCCAGAACGTCGAGCAAGTAGCGGGCGTTGAGGCCGACAAACATGCTCTCGCCTTGATAGTCGATTGCGAGTTCTTCGCGTGCGGTGCCCATCTCGGTGTTGTCAGAGATCAAAGACATCAGGCCGTCGGCAATTTCAAAGCGTACCATTTTGGATTTATCGTCAGCGAGTAAGGCAACACGTTTGAGGGCTCGTTGAAATTGTTCGCGATCAACGGTGACTTTTTTGTCATTGCCGGAAGGGATGACTTGTCGGTAGTTTGGAAATTTCCCATCGATTTTTCGGGAAACGATGACTTGTTTTCCCTGAATGAATGCCAAGTGGGAGTTTTTCTCAGAAAAGACAAAGCTGTTCTCATCGTTATCCATTTGTTTCAGTAGTTCGGAAACGGCTTTTTTGGGGAGCAAGTAGCTTTGTTTTTCGTCGCTGTCCATCACTTTGAGCAGGGGCCGCGAGATCATCGACAAGCGATGGCCGTCGGTGCCTACAAGAATGGCTTTTGAGTCTTCCCGTTCGAGTAAAAGTCCGTTGAGAGCCTGACGTGTTTCGTCGGGGGAAACTGCGAAAAAAGTTTTTTTGATCATTTCCTTCAAGGTGGCCGCATTGAACTCCATGATCGCTTCATCGCTGTATTCTGGAAGAGCTGGAAAATCTTCTGGAGACATGCCTGGAAGTCGAAATTTTGATTTGCCACATTTCAGGGTGGTCCAATTACTGT
Organism: Nitrospinaceae bacterium; assembly: GCA_029261475.1. Lineage (GTDB taxonomy): Bacteria > Nitrospinota > Nitrospinia > Nitrospinales > VA-1 > Nitrohelix. The sequence continues at coordinate 5,370 of JAJDBG010000017.1, read as the reverse complement.
CTTCCTTAATCAAATGGATTTCCTGATCGGGCAGTTCTCGGACGATGTCGAATAGCTTGCGAGCGTTCATCGTTACCGATCCGGGCTTGATAACATTAGCGGAATAGTAAGCTTTGGAGCCGATCTCGAGGTCGGTTGCCTGAATGCATATTTCGTCGCCATCGGCGGTGAGAAACGCGTGTGCCAGAATGGGCATGGCTCCTTTAGCTTCCACCATTCCCTGGATTTTCTGGGCACCGTTGAGGAGCGTGTCTCTGCTGATTTTTACTTCCATGGGGTCTCCAATTGAGATATTTTCTTAGGGGGATTCTATCATTTGCAAGATTTTCTGCAATGTGCAGGAAAAGCCTTCAAGTTCTAATAACACCTGGTCGGGGAAGAACTCGATTTCCAGGGGAATTTTCCTTGCCTCGACGTTTTTTAGCACATATAAAGGATTCCTGTCAAAACTATTGCTGGCTGAAAAAAACAGGCAGAGAAGGTCTTCATCGGGCCAGGTAAGATGGCGACGATTCGACCAATAAATGTTATACTACAAATTAGGGAAAATTGGGAAATAGAATAAGGAAATGATTCATGATTATTGTAATGAAGTCGGGTGCGACTCCTGAAGAAATTGATTCTGTCGAGCACAGAATTCGCAGTCTGGAATATACTCCACATAAAATTGTGGGGGTAGAGCGGACTATTATTGGCGCGGTAGGGGATGAACGCGGAAAAGAACGATTGCACGCTCTCGAATCAATGGATGGCGTCGAAAGTGTTTCTCCTATATTAAAGCCTTACAAATTAGCTAGCAGAGAGGTTCGTCCCGAAACTTCGGTGGTCGATTGCTCTGGACAACTGGTGGGTGGCAAGGCTTTGATGATGACAGCCGGTCCTTGTTCGGTGGAATCCGTAGAGCAAATATGCACTACTGCGAGGTTGGTCAAGTCGGCGGGTGCAAACTTTTTGCGCGGTGGTGCGTATAAACCTCGTACCTCGCCATACAGTTTTCAGGGATTGGCTGAAGAAGGTCTCAAATTATTGGCGGCCGCTCGCGAAGAGTCTGGCCTGCCCATCGTGACAGAAGTCATGAATCCGCGAGAAGTCGATCTGGTCGCAAAGTACGCTGATGTCATGCAGGTGGGAGCGCGCAACGTTCAGAATTTTTCGCTTTTAAAAGAGTTGGGGCAAATTCGCAAGCCCATTCTTCTCAAACGTGGTTTGATGACCACGATCAAAGAGTTTTTGATGTCGGCGGAATACATTCTTTCCGAAGGGAATTCGGATGTGATTTTATGTGAACGCGGTATTCGGACGTTTGAAACGGCAACCAGAAATACAATGGATCTCAGTTGTATCCCTATTTTGAAAAGTGAAACGCATCTACCCGTGATAGTAGACCCGAGTCACGGTACGGGGTTATGGGAACTGGTTGCGCCCATGTCGCGCGCCGCAATTGCAGTAGGTGCAGATGGTTTGATGATTGAAGTACACCCCGACCCCGCTAATGCCTATTCTGATGGCCCTCAATCTCTCAAGCCTGCTAGATACGCAAGCCTGCTCGAAGAACTGAAGCCTTTCGCAGAATTGATGGGACGTACTATAGGGAGTTAGAGCAATTATGAACAGTGAGCTACAATTCTATTTGAAGGGTATTAAAATATTGTGAACGTACATCCTGCGATTGCCTCCGGCGGCTTGCCGAGTTCCTTCATTTTGGAATGAAAGCACTATGATAGATTTTTTCTTGTCCAATCGGCTTCTGAAGGATGATTATCGCAAGTCATTGATGAAACGTATTTTGCAGGTTGATGCGATCAAGCATTTGAGTGAAAGTGGGAAAAGCAAGCGTCAGGAGTTCTATTTAAAATTAAAAAGCGAACTGGCTCCGATTGCAGAAGAAGAATGGGAGGCATTGAAGGCAGAAGCTCTGACTGGCGAGAGCAGTGCTTATTTGATAGAGCTAAAGCAAACGGCATTGGCCGACGCTTTTGTGGAAGTTTGTTTCATGGCGGCAGTGGGCCGTTATAATGTTTTTAATAATGAGCAAAGTAATTATAAAAAACTCCCCATTGCGTTGGTTGCACAAGGAAGTTATGGCCGGGAAGAGATGTCCTTCTTTTCCGATGTAGATATCCAGATTGTTTCCCCCTATGAGAGCAAAGACGAATTCCCTGAATACCTTCAGGAAATCATCGGTCATTTTGAATACCTGTTTGTCTTTCAGGAAATTCTTCCTTTTCCCGTAAAGTCGAGTTATTCCCATGTGGAGATCACCCAGGACGACTTGGACTCAGAGGCCGTCGCTCGTTTCGTTCCACTTATTCAGAATCGTTTTGTCACTGGTAATCCTGAAGTTTATGCTCGCTTTGAAATTTCCGTTCGGGCCGCATCCCAGCATCATATGGATGTCATCATTGACTACTGTTCCCAGCAAAAAGGTTATTACGATATTGAAAATACGGTTTTTCAGCAAGAGCCTAATGTAAAGGAAGAAATGCGGCGTCTGTATTGGGCTTTGAGCCTTGTCCGCATTCGTCATAGGTTAAAGCAGATCAATCAGTTTGAACTGTTGTATGAACTTTATGAAGAAAACATTATCACTCCTGTGGCATTCAAAAAAATTCGGAAAGCTTTTGATTTTCTTTCCAAAGTAAGATTGCTGTTGCACTGCTATCAAAAGGGAATGCAAAGCGATGTCTTGAATTACGAAGTGCGGGATAAAATTGCCGAAGCGATGGGAGAAGATGTTAAAGGTTTTTTCCAGAAATATTATTTTGATTCGGTTTATCCTTTAAAACGTTACAGCAGGAATTTATTTTGGGAAAGTGTGGCGGTTGATCGTGAATCGATTGAAACCTTGTCGGAATATTTCGGTGTTAATGTGGACCGGCAAATCGTCTTTTTAGACGATCCTGAAACGTTTAATCCTGTTGGCTCGGATTGGATCTTTAAAATTTTTTCATGGGTGGCTGAGGATGATTTGCACTTGTCCTATGCTGTGACGCTTGCGATGGAAGAACATCTGGATGCGACCAGCCCTTTGTTTCTGGGGGCAGAGCTTGAGTCATCAGCGCAAGAATGTTTCCATCGTGTTATTAAGGGGCATCATTTCGCAAGGGCCTTACGCCTCATGCATGAATTCGGATTGATCGGGAACTGCTTTATTAAAGAATTCCGTGATATCACAGGCCTCTTGCAAGACATTTACGTTCACAAATTCCCTACAGATATGCATGTGCTTTCTGCTCTCGATGCTTTGAACGGTTTGGAAACCGACCCTGAAGCGGATCCCTTTCTGGCAGATTTGTTGCTCGCCGTTAAAAGTAGGGAGACCCTGATTCTCAGTGTTTTACTTCACGATATTGGCAAGGGGGCAAAAACGGAAGGGCAAAATGAAGAGCTGGTTGGTGCGCGTTTGGTTGTAGACATACTCAACTACCTTGGTTATGGAGACAAACCTAAACTGATAAAAAACGTTTCCTTTCTGGTTGAAAAACATCTCAGCATGTGGGACATCATGCTCCTTGATCCCGAGGAGGATGAAACGCACGATATGGTGTGGGATTTGCTCCGTAATAAAACCGAGTTGTTCAAAATGTTGATCCTTCTCACCTATGCTGATCGGGGCGGTACAAAAATCAAGATGTCGAAGACCCAGATCGAGCAACTCAAGATATTTTATCAACTCACCTTGCATTACAAGAAACGCTCCAGAGTTTCAAATGAGATAAAGCTCCAGTTTCTTTCAATGCGGAGGCTTCCGAGAGAGCTTCAGTCTGAACTTGAAATTTATAATGAGTTCGTTAAATCTGGAGAGTCCTTTTCGGCTGAAATGATTTTCAAGCCAGAAGCACCTACTGAACTCATTGTTTGCGCCAAGGACACGCCCAAGATGCTTTATAGTATTGCGGCTGTTTTAGCTTTCAATCAACTCAGCCTGATCGAAGCTAACATTCAAACCCTTGGAGAAAATGTTTTTGATGTGTTCAAGGTGAGTCGTGCAACCGGAGATTTCATCGATTATTCGGATTTCTTTTTTGTACAAAATCAAACGCTGAGTGATTTAAAAAAAGTTTTTGTTGATAAAATCCCATTGGCAGAGCTTTATCATAATCGATCCCTGGGGCAAGAAGGTGTTTTTCAAAAAGAGGGTTTGAAGCTTAAAGTCAAGGTCATTGGCAGAGCCGTCAAGGTTGCGACGCATGATACTCTGGGTTGCTTTTTAATGGAGACCAAGGCTTTTGCAGATGCTCAAATTGAAGTTCAACGCGCCATTTTGCAACATCATCAAGGAACAGCGGTGAATATTTTTTATATACGTGAGGAGGATGTTGAAAAAGTAATCTCAGATCAAGAGGCTTTTTCCAATCGTTTAAAAAATCTTCTCAAGCAATTGATGGAATCCCCCGCGGCGTTATTGGATGAATCTACTTGAACATGACAGATTTTTAGTTAACTGATAATCAGGAAATGGCACTGACGTGAAAATCTCTAAAAATAGAAATTCTGTTACAAAAATAAAAAAAACGGCTTTAGTTGTATTTGTATTTTTTCTTTGTGGTTTCCTGGGGCCGCGTAGTGCTATTTCACAAACACAGGAACAGCTTTATCATTCTGCCGAGCAGTTGCTGGCAGATGGTTTTTACGATGAAGCGAAAGAACATTTTGAAAAAGTTTCAGATTCCAATCCAGATAGTGAGATCGCTATATTTGCCCGTTTAAAACTTTCCGGTATTTATCTCAAGCAGAATAAATTTGAGGCGGCAATTCAATCAGCGCAAAAAGTGATTGACCAAAGACCAGACAATTACGATGCGCAGTTTCATCTCGCAAGTGCTCTGGCTAAAGTGAAACGCTATGCAGAAACCGCTCAAGCTTTCAGTAAAACCGTGGAACTCAGGCCCGCGGAGGGACTTGGGTTAGTGGGACAAGGATTGGCTGTTTTTGGGGTTGGAGATGTTACTCGCGCTGTCGGAATCATTAAACAAGCGAAGGACTTGTTCAAAAAAAAGCGCAATATCCCCTGGCACAGAAACGTCCGCATCATGATCAATCAAATGAAAAACTTTGAGAAGTACCCCCCAAATTTTGCAAACCTTTGGTTGGGGAATAATTTTAAACTGATCCATGAAACTTATGAGAAGTCGATTTTCAATCCACAAATTGAAAAATGAGGATTGTGAAAATTGGCCCTCCGGTGTGAGCACCTTGACCTATGATGTCCCAGGCGCAGATCACCTTACATAAAGATTTCTCCTATTTGAAGATGCGGTCTAGATTAATTTTAATTAATCTTTCGTTAATTCTCTTTTAATATTCCCTCTATATACTGTGACCATAGCTTTTCTCCTCCTTTCAGGGGAAGTGTCTGGTTACCCCGCC